>JAYUDQ010000627.1:0-9681 GCA_043739745.1 Acidimicrobiia bacterium
GACCAGTTCCCGATCGACGTCTTCCAGACCGGCTCCGGCACGTCGTCCAACATGAACGTGAACGAGGTGATCGCCCGGCTCGCCACACACCGGCTCGCCACGCAGCGGCTCGAGAGTGGCGAACGCGCTGAAGGCTCATCAAGCGCGACGACCGAACCGATGCCGCGGACCACGCGGGTCCACCCCAACGACCACGTGAACGCCTCGCAGTCCTCCAACGACGTCGTCCCGACCGGGGTCCATCTTGCCGTCGCCCGCGCCATCCGATCGGGTCTGTTCCCGGCGGCCGAGGAGCTCCGCGTTGCGCTGAGAGCGAAGGCGGACGAGTGGTCGGATGTCGTGAAGGCCGGTCGCACCCACTTGATGGACGCGGTCCCGGTGACCCTCGGCCAGGAGTTCGGCGGTTACGCCCGCGCCGTCGAGCTCGGACTCGAGCGGATCGGCAGTGCACTCCTGCGGCTGTACGAGCTGCCGCTCGGCGGAACCGCGGTCGGTACCGGCCTCAACGCTCCTGTCGGCTTTGCCCGCCTGGTGATCGAACGCCTCGCCGAAGAAGCTGGGGTGCCGTTCTGCGAGGCGGTCGACCACTTCGAGGCGCAGGGCGGGCGGGATGCTTTGGTCGACGTGAGCGCAGCCTGCCGGGGTCTGGCCATTTCACTGAACAAGCTGGCCAACGACCTGCGCTGGATGGGTTCGGGGCCGGCTGCGGGCCTGGCCGAGATCGCCCTACCGTCGCTCCAGCCCGGCTCGTCGATCATGCCCGGCAAGGTCAACCCCGTCATCCCCGAAGTCGTCTGCCAGGTCGTCGCCCAGGTCATCGGCAACGATGCGGCTGTGGCGTTCGCCGGTGCATCAGGCAGCTTCGAGCTGAACGTCATGATCCCGGTGATCGCCCGCAACGTGCTCTCTTCGGTGGCGTTGCTCGCGTCTTCGTGCGCGGTGCTGGCCCGGCGCTGCATCAGTGGTCTCGTGGCCGACGAGCCCCGCCTACGGGCGATGGCGTCGAGCAGCCCGGCCGTCATCACGGCGCTGGCGACCAGCATCGGCTACGACACCGCCGCCTCGCTCGTGAAGGAATCGGCCGCGACTGACCGCTCGATCATCGACCTCGTGGTGGCACGCGGACTGCTTACACGCCCCGACGCCGACGCCGCACTCGACGTCGATCGGATGGCGAGGCCGCACCGCGGAACGGGCATCGACTGAACGTCTGATCCGGATGGAACCGCGCAAGGCGTGCCGGGGACGCGGTGGTGCGGTCAGCTCCGGACGATGTCGACGGCGACCATCGTGCGGCCGTCACGGTGGCGTACATTTAGCGATCCGATCGCCTGGGCGATGGCGAGCCCGCGCCCACCTCGCCGATCGAGGGTCGGCGCCGGGACGCGTTCCAGATCAAAGGCGAGGCCGGTGTTCGTGACCGAGACCTGGATCTGCCCGTGGACGCCTGACGTGAGGCGCACGTCGACGACGTCTCCCGCACGGCTCGCGGTCACCGCGTTGCTGAACAACTCGCTCAGGACGAGCAGGCCATCCTCGATCGTGTCGGCCCGCACCTCTGCGGCCTGCATCCATTCCCGAGCGGAGGTGCGCAGGGAGGTCCCCTTGGCGTTGTCAGCCTCGATAGACAGGTGGAGTGGGTCCATGGGTGCTCAGTCGACTCTTGCGATGCTGTGCCCGCCCGCCCAAGCCGTAACCGGCACTGTACCGGGTGGCGTCGGAAGCGAAGCGGAGGTCATAGGGAAGGCATAGGGGACACGGTTCAGTCCACCATCGACTCGACGTCGCTGATGGTGAAGTGTTCGTGGAGCGCCGTGAGTTGGAGCAGACGGACGACCACTCGGCTCGGCTGCTCCAACACGAGTGGTTTGGCGTCGCGCTCGCTCGACCGTTTGAGAATGATGAGGGAGCGCAGGCCGGCCGAGTCGATGAAGGTGACGTCGCGCAGCCTGAGTACGAGCGAGTCGTGGTCGGCCATGGCCCGCAGCGCAGTTGTCTGCAGCGACTCGATGCTCGAGCCGTCGATTTCGCCATGGACGTCGAGCACCGCCTGTTGGCCGCGCGTGTGCATGTCGACAGAGAATGTGGAATCTGACTGCATGGGTTTCGGCGGACCTCGGCGACTTTTCGAAAACTTCTGGGCCCTTGGTACCCGCCGTTCGGCAATCCGAAACATCGCCGCAAGAATTCTTTTGAGAACCGGCGAGTGACTGGCCCCGAGGCAACGGGGCGACCGTGCTGATCACGTGATTCGGATGACGACGAGTGCGACGTCGTCGTCGGTCGGTCGCGTGCCGATGCATGTTGCGAGGAGATGATCCGCTATCGCATCGACGTCGTGGGGAGCCGATTCGAGGGCAAGGCGCAGCCGTTCGATCCCACGGTCGATGTCCTCGTCGCGCCGCTCGATGAGCCCGTCGGTGTAGGCGACGATGATGCTTCCGGCCTCCAGATCGATGTCGACTCCAGCGCCGGCCGGTCCGGGTACGCCGATCGGGGGCTGCGTTGCGATCCCGATCTCGTTCGCATGACCGTTCGGCGAACGCACGAGCATCGGCGGGTGGCCGGCGGATGCGTAGTGGGCACGGCGCTTGGACGGGTCGATGAGCAGGCAGGCCGCAGTGGCCATGCGCATCTTGTCCAGCGGGTCGTTGCAGATCATGTCCGTGACTGTGGCGAACACCTTCGTGACGTTGATCCCGGCTCGCAGCAGCGCCGAGATCGAGGTGCGCAACTGGGTCATGTCGGCGACTGCCTGAATGCCGTGACCGGTGACATCGCCGATCACGATCGATGTCGCGGTGCCGATGTCGAAGGCGTCGTACCAGTCACCGCCCATGCCCACGTCGGCGGAAGCGGGCTTGTAGCGCCCGGTCAGCTGCAGGCCCTCGACGTGGGGGAACGGCGCCAGTGTCCGGGCCTGGAGCTGCAGAACGACCTGGTGCTCGCTCGAGTAGAGCCGGGCCCGCTCGGTGGTCTGCTCGCAGAGGTCGCGGATCGTCCCGAGCTGTGCCGAGAGCACGACGTTGAAGTCGATCTTCAGTGTCCAGGCAACGATCAGGACGCCGGTGAGCTCTTTGCTCAGCCCCATCATCGGCAGGAGCGCAACGGTGCGGAGGTCCCGTTCCTGCAGCGCGTCCTGCAGCCGAGGGAAATGGGCGAGCGAACTGCGGTCGAGCATCAGCGGCTCGCCTCGCCGTAGCGGAGCAAGTAGCGGGGCCAGTAGGTCGAAGCCGAGCTCGAGGTAGTGCTCGCTCCCGCCGGATGGCTCGTCGGACGGATCGATGATCGGACGGTCGGATGTACCGGCGGTCGGACCGTTGGACGCCGCCGCGATTCTCGCCCGTTCCTTCGGTGGAAGTGCGAGTCGGACGATCTTGCGGTCGTCGTCGACCAGCGCCACGGTGGCCGTCATCGCATCCACGGTCGGTGGCACCTTCTCGGTGATGGCGAAGACGATCTCGTCGATCGTCCGCGCCGCCGTGAGCTCACGGGCGAGCTCGGCCATCTTGATGGCGGAAGCGACGCGGAACTCGCTTGCCCGTGCCCGCGCGATGGTCTGCTCGCCGATGTCGGCGATGGTGAGCATCGTTGCTGTCGTCGAGTCGTCGAACGTCATCGAGTGCTCCCACTCGAACCCGACGGCGCCGATCACGTCGCGCGCCGTTGAGAACATGGGCAGGGCCGCGACCGCCCGGACACGGTGCCCGTCCGAGCCGGCCGGGTCCTCGGGGTAGGCCGCTCGGATCGCCTCACGGCTGCCCAACAGCACGGGTTTCCCGGTGCGGATGGCGTCCGTGAGGGGACTGCGATCGGCCCACGAACGCGTCGTCGATGCCGTCCCGTCCCGTTCGGCGTCGGACCTGCGAATGTGCATCACGCCGCTGAGCGGGTCGAGGATTGCCAGCTCGGTGGACGCCGCAGCCATCACCGGACCGGCGCGGCCCACCACAACCCGCGCCACCTCCTCCCCGGACTCCGCCGCGGCAACAGCCTCGCCCAGCTGCGCAAGGCCCTGGCTCCTCCGGGCGGCCTGGCGGATCCCGGCGTCGCTTCGGGCACTTCTGAAGAATGACATAGCGAGCGCCCCGGCCAGAAGGACCGAACCGAAAGCGAGCGTTCTGGCCGGTGTCTGGTCGGCCTGCTTGTGATCGTCGACGGTGACCGTCCACATGCGACCGGCCGTGTCTGTTTGCGCCTCCGCACGATGGACCACCTTCGAGGGGGTTGCGGCGATCAGCTGGTCGCCGTCGCGGATCTCCAGCGAGGCGCCTGGCGGGAACGATCGGACGGCAGCGGCGAGGTATCGGTCCCCGGAGAATGCGGTGGTCACAAATCCCACATGTGCGGCGCGACGACCGGCCACGGTCGCAAGCGGTGCACCGGGCCGGTAGAGCGGCTGGACGACGAACACCGAGATCAGGTTGTCCGGTCGGGATCGCACGGGCTTCGTGATCTGGAGCAGACCCGTGTCCCGGGCGGCATTTGCCGCTGCCGCGCGCACGGGTTCCGAACGGATGTCGAACCCGAGTAGCGGGCGGGTCGAATCCTTCAGCGGTGAGACGAAGCGCACCGGGTAGTACACGTCGTTGGGCGGCGCCGGTGAAGGCGTCCCCGGCGCAGCGTTGTGGATCCTTCGGCCGATCTGGGCCTCGAACGCAGCGCGATCGGTGCCGCGCACAACCGGCTCGTAGGCAAGTGCACCGAGGGAGGTGTGAGTCAACGCCCCGACGGCGAAGCGATCGAAGGATCGTTCCTCCACGCGTCCCTTGGCGTCGACGAGCCCGTTCACTCCCGACAGCGCGGCCGTGATCTGCAGCGTCGTGGCCCGGATGTCGATCGTGGCGCGGGTGGCGAGCTCAGACCGCAGCGCTTCGGCATTGCGCTGGCTGCGGCGTCCCATCACGAGTGCCGCGCCAAGACCCGCGAACAGGACCGCCACCACCAGCACCGTGCGCAAAGCGATGTCGCCGACGCGTCGTTGGGCGCTCCTCGGCACGCGCGCCGATGCCGTTTCACCGCGCATCGTCCACCTCAGACTATTCCTGCGATGACGTTGATCGTGACGGCCACGATCACGGTCCCGAACACGTAGGAGAGCAGCGCATGGCGCAGCAGCGTCCTTCGGATGGCCCGCGACCGGATGTCGGTGTCCGACACCTGATAGGTCATTCCGACGGTGAAGGCGAGGTACGCGAAGTCCCGGTAGTCGGGCGGGTCGGGGAAGTCGATTCCGCACGGCCTGCCGGCGTTGTTCTCGGCCTGGTATTCGTGTGCGTAGCGCAGCATGAAGCTTGTCTGGACCGTCGTCCACGACACGGCGACCACGTACACGCAAAGCGCCGTGAGGACGAGCTCCTTCCAGCCGCCGAGCGACTTCGCCCGATGGAGACCGAACGCGACGCCGCCTAGGCTGACGATCGCAGCCGCCACGGCGATGAGCCCGGCGCTGCGGCGGGTGTCGTCCTCCATCACGGCGACGCGGGCCGTGTCCTCGGGTGACAGCCGGTGCACAGCCGTCCAGACCCATGCGCAGTAGAGCGTCGCCGCGACCGCCCACGCGCCGACCGCGACGGCCTGCCAGACCACCGATGCGAGCGCCAGGACGGTGGCCGTCAGGACCCCCGCAGCCATGCTCGTGAGCAGGCGCTTCCGGGCCGTGACCTGCTGTGCACTCGACTGGAGGGTCACCGCAGTGTTTCTAGCGTTCGCGGTTGGACGAGAATGTCGATGTGGACATCATTGAACTCCGCGGCATCCGAGCGGTCGGGATCATCGGCGTGCTCTCCGAGGAGCGTAGGCGCCCCCAACCGTTCGAGATTGACCTCGACATCATGCTTGATCTGGCGGCGGCAGGGCGGAGCGACGACTTGCTCGACACGCTCGACTACGGACCGCCCCTGCTGGCCGTTCAGCGAATCATCGCCGAGGAGGGTCACGAGCTGCTCGAGCGGGTGGCGACGCGGATCATCGAGGAGATCCTCGGCGATGAGCGGGTCACCGCGGTCGAAGTCGTGGTCCGCAAGCTGCGGCCGCCGGTCCCGGTGGACGTGTCGACCACGTCTGTGCGCATGCGTCGGACGCGTGAGGAGCTCGATGTCGTGCGCCGGGCACCGGTCCGGGCGTTCGTTGCGCTGGGCTCGAACGTCGGCGATCGGCGGGCAACCCTGATCGAGGCCATCGAGAGCCTGGACGGCCTCGTTGCCGTGTCGGGTTGCTACGAGACCGAGCCGATCGGCGGCCCGGGTGGACAGGGCCCGTACCTGAACGTCGTGCTGGAGCTGGCCACTCGCCTCGACCCGTTCACACTGCTGGCGTGCTGCAACCGCCTCGAGCGCGACGCAGGACGGGTGCGAACCGTCCGGAACGGTCCCCGGACGCTGGACGTCGATGTCCTCCTGTTCGGCGACGTGAAGCTCGAGTCGGTCGAGCTGACCATCCCGCACCCGCGCATGTTCGAGCGTCGCTTCGTGCTGACGCCGCTGGCCGATCTTGCCCCCGAGCTGTGCCCGGACGGTTGGGCAACGAGCCTCCCGCCTGAGGGTGTCGTACGCGTCGAGCCGCTCGATCTCGGACGCTGACCATGCCGTTCTCCTGCTGCCGGGCGAGGTCGCGCCCCCGGAGCCCCTTGTCGACACACTCAGCGGCCGGCGGCCGCGGCGCGGGCCGTGTCTGCAGCTCGCGCCTCCGCCTCACGCACCACGGCCGGGTAGTGCACCCGTCCGTACTCAGGCTGTTGGGAGACGACGATCTCGAGCAGCTCGTCGTGCTGAGCGGTCCGTCTCCATGGCAGCGCGATGTAGAGCGGGAGGCCGAACCGGCGCAATTCGCCGAGGCGGCTGTACACCTCCTTCTGATAGAGGAAGCGGTCGTTCCAATCCCAGTTGTGAGGCGCGAAGCCGGTACCGGGGTCGATCACGATGTCCGTAGTGACGCCCTTCTTTCGGAGCGCATCGAGACGGTTTTCGAAGAATTCGATCAGCAGCTTCACCGGGTCGAAGCCGGGGGCGATGTGCTCGAGGTTGAGCGGGTCGGGTCCGTTCAGGAACGGCAGTACCACGGGGCACTGGCGCTCCGCCACAACGGCGATCATCTCGTCGGTCTGCAGACCCTCAGCGGCGTTCAGCCACGTCACCCCCGCATCGAGGGCGCGCCGGGCCACGGTCGGTCGCCACGTGTCGACGGAGATGGGCACACCGTGGGCGACGAGCGCAGGGATCACGGCGGACAGGCGCTCCCATTCGGTGTCGGGATCGGCTTCGCCCGCGATTGCGGTCGAGCCTTGGCCCCCGAGGTCGAACCCGTTGCAGTCCTCGGCCAGGAGTCCTGTGGCCCGGCTGGTGGCATCCTGGGCCGTGCGCACGATCGAGTCGGTGTTGAGGGAGTCGGGGGACGCGTTGATCACGCCGAACAAGAACATGACGACAAAGCGTAGAGGGGCATGTCGATGAACCGTGAAGCAGGGCCAAGGGCGGTTTCGTCCGACCCCGATCGGCAGCTCGGCGACGCATCCTTCCGCGCCCCGATCGACGACATCGGGCAGTTGGTCCGGGCCAAGCAGGGCCAGACGGTCACCGTGTGCATTCCCGCCCGCAACGAGGAAGGCACACTCGGCGTCATCTCTGACGAGATCGTCCGTGTGCTCATGAAGCCGGGCTCTCACGGAGCCGTGCTGGTCGACGAGCTCATCGTGGTCGACGACCGATCGACCGACCAGACTGCGGCCATCGCTCGGGAGGCCGGCGCGACGGTGATCGCCACGGCCGACGCCACACCCGGTTCGTCGGGCGGCAAGGGAAACGCGCTGTGGACGGGGTTGCAGGCGGCAACGGGCGACCTGCTCGTGTTCTGTGACGCCGACCTCGAGAGCTTCTCGTTTCGTTACATCACGCGGCTGGTGGCACCGCTCCTGCTCGATCCCGCGCTTGCGTTCGTGAAGGGCTTCTACGACCGACATGAGGACGCAACGGGGGCCGGAGGTGGGCGCACCACCGAGCTGTCAGCCCGTCCGCTGCTGACGCTGCTCTTTCCGGAGCTGGCGTTCCTGCGCCAACCCCTGAGCGGCGAGTTCGCGGGTCGCAGTGACGTGCTCCGCGAGGTCCCGTTCATCGAGGGCTACGGCGTCGAGGTCGGCCTGCTGGTCGACATCCTGCGGCTCTGCGGGGCCGACGCCATCGCGCAGGTCGACCTGGGACTGAAGCTGCACCGCCACCGCTCGCTGGCCGAGCTCTCGGTACAAGCGACCGAGATCGCCGCGGTGCTCTTGGAGCGGGCTGGCGCGTGGAGCCCAGGGCCGACCGGAATTGTCGTGAACTACGGCGGCGACTCGCCGATGTCCGTCCCGTTCGGCGAGCGGCCGCCCATGCGGACGGTGCTCGGCTTCGAGCCGGTTCGCGAGCGCTGAGGCCGCCGTTGGTTCGCCACCGCCGCCCCCAGCCGCGAACATAGGGAGATGGCCGCTTCCGCTCTCGACACCGAATCCCTTGCTTCCGACACCGATCGCTCGCGCGTCGACCCCGCGATCGCCTCGCTCCTCGCCGCGCACGACCCGAAATCGACGCCGAATCCGGTCTTCCGGGGCGCGCGCTACGACGCCGGCCTGGCGTGGGTGCACTTCCCCGTCGGTTTCGGCGGACTCGGTGCTCGCCCCGATCTGAACCGCATCGTCGAGGAGCAGCTCCGTAGAGCCGGTGCCGCGCCGCAGGATCCGGCGACGTTCTTCATCGCCCTTGCCGGTCCGACCATTGTCACCCACGGGACGGATGAGCAGAAGAACCGGTTCCTGCGTCCGATGTTCACCGGCGAGGAGCGTTGGTGTCAGCTGTTCAGCGAGCCGGGCGCAGGCTCCGACTTCGCCGGCCTCGGTACCAAGGCGGTGCGCGACGGCGACGAGTGGATCGTCAACGGCCAGAAGGTCTGGAACACGCTCGCCCACCTCGGCGACTGGGGCATGCTCGTCACCCGTACCGACCCCGAGCAGCCCAAGCACAAGGGCATGACCTACTTCGCACTCGACATGCACTCGGCCGGGGTCGAAGTCCGACCACTGCGCCAGATCACCGGCGAGGCCGAGTTCAACGAGGTCTACATGACCGACGCCCGCGTGCCGGACGCGAACCGGATCGGGGCCGTCGGCGAGGGCTGGCGGGTGTCGCTGACCACGCTTATGAACGAGCGCTCGGCCATCGGTGGCGGTGGCGGTTCCCGTCGCGGCGGGGGCCCGATCGACGAGGCCTTGAAGATCTGGAAATCGCTCCCGGACGACCGCAAGGATGCGGCACGCCGCGACGAGCTGATGAAGCTGTGGTCCGTGTCCGAGGCGTTCCGCTTCACCAACGCCCGTGCCTCGCAGAACGCCAAAGCCGGCAACCCCGGACCGGAGGGTTCCATCGCCAAGCTTGCGCTGTCGAACTTCAACAAGCAGGTGTTCGAGTTCTGCATGAACCTGCTCGGTGCGGACGCCATGATCGGGTTCGACTACACGTTCCGCCGCCCCGAGCAGCTGTCCGTCGACGGCGTCGAGCATGGCGTGCGCCACGCGTTCCTGCGGGCCCGCGCCAACTCGATCGAGGGTGGCACTTCCGAGATCATGAAGAACATCTTGGGGGAGCAGGTGCTCGGCCTCCCGGGCGAGCCGCGCGTCGACAAGGAGATCGCGTGGAGCAAGGTTCTGCGCAGCTG
>JAYUDQ010000628.1:0-3831 GCA_043739745.1 Acidimicrobiia bacterium
CGCCTGGCGGGCAAGACGCAGGTGTTCGTGTTCCCGGGCGATCATCAACGCACCCGCCTGACCCATGCGCTGGAAGTCGCGCAGGTGGCTCGAAGCATCGCCCGCGCGTGCCGCCTCAACGTGGCCCTGGCCGAGGCCATCGCGCTGGGCCACGACTGCGGGCACGGGCCCGGCGGCCACGCCAGCGAGGATGCGCTGAGCCCCTACATCGACGGCGGCTACGACCACGCCACATGGGGCGCCGATGTGGTGCTGGCCCCGCTGAATCTGTGCGCGGAGACCCTTGATGGCATCCGCAACCACTCCTGGTCGCGGCCCGCGCCATCGACGCCCGAGGGGGAAGTCGTCAGCTGGGCCGACCGCATCGCCTATGTGTGCCACGACTTCGAAGACGCCGTCGCAGCCGGAATCGTCCGGGCCGACGGACTGCCGCCGCTCGTGCTCGAACGTTGTGGAGCGGATCGGTCGAGCCAGCTGAACGCCTTCATCCGCGGCATGGTGGAGGCCGTCGCGGCCACGGGTCGCATTGCCATGGTCGAGGATCTGGCTGAGGCGCTGGCCCATTTCCGGCGCTGGAACTACGAGCGCATCTATCTCCGGCCGGCGTCGCAGGAGCAGGCCGCCGCGGTGATTGCCGTGCTGCAAAAGCTTGTCGAGCACTATGCCGACCGACCCCACCTGCTCAGGGACCTGCGCCCGCACGCAGCCGACGCTGCGGCCGGGAGCACCGATGCATTCCGGGCTGCCGTGACCTACGTGGGCGGCATGACCGACCGGTTCGCGTGTGCGGCCGCAGTCACTGAGCTGGGCTGGGATCCGGCCAAACTGCCGCGGGGCATCGGCGTCGTCCGCTGAACGGCACGCACGATGCATCCGAACGCGCCCGCCTCACCCCAGCACGCAGGGGTCAACCTTCAGGCGGTCTGGCTCACCCAAGGCCAACCGACTGCGACTTCACCGACCTCTGCACTCCGGCGTCAGACGGCCAAGTCCCCGATCGAAGCGCCCGCCGCCTACCCTGGCGCTTCTTCTGACTCCCAAACCGCCGGAAGGTCGATCCTGATCGCCGTCACAGACCAGTGGTGTGATCCAGATCGCCTTCGAGGCGGATCGGGGTCGTAGGGGGCCCTCAGGTGATCCAGATCGCCTGAAGGTTGGTCCTGCGCTCGGGCCGTATCGAATGCGCAAACCCGTGCCTAGCGGCATCCACTCTTGCAGCCACCCCGTGCAGCCCCTCTTGCAGCCACCCCTCGCGGCCGTCTGATGGCGGCCAGGCCAGAACATCAGCCGAGGCATCGTGAGGTAGAACCAGATGCATGAGCTCGATGACGATGCGTGACGCCGCGGTCGCAGTCCGGTCCCTCCCCCGCCGCTTCGGCGAGATCCTGAACGGTCCGATCGGCGACGACTCGTGGGATCGCCTCGTGCGCGCGCCCGATTCGAGCGGCCGCAGCGCAGCCGGCTGGGCCGGGCAGACCAGCGCGCTGATCACTGCCCTCGGCACGGCCATCGCCGCGTTGCCGATGACGGCGCGCCCAGCGGTCGACCTGGCCAAGCTGACGAGTGCCCGCAGCGAGCCGCCCGGCGCCACCGCCGTCAGCGCCGTGTTGCGCGAGTTGGGCGACGTCGCGACGCGTGCCGCCGCCGCGATCGAAGCCCGCCAGACGGGCGACTTCGACCGCAAGTGCATCGTCGACGGACACGAGAAGTCGGCGTACGACCTGGTGAACGACGTCGTGACCACCGCCGTCGCAAATCTTCACCACGCCTCTGAGGCACTCGACGCGGCCCGCGCCGCGCACTGAGCGATGTCGCCGCTGCGGCGGCTACGTCAGCTGCGCACGGGAGCGGGCCTGCACGGCCTCGCGGCGGGCCGCGATGTCCGCCGGCTTCACCGCCTTCATGTGCGCCGACGCCATCCGCGACTCGTGGGCCAGCCCGTCCGTGAAACCGCCGTCGTTGGCGTCGTCGTACAGACTCTTCAGCGAACGGACGGTCGGCGCGTCGGCGAAGGCGACCTCGTTGGCGAACGCCAGCGCCGCCGGCATCAGCTCGTCGGGAGCGAACACCCGGTTCACAAGACCCCATCGCTCGGCCGTGGCTGCGTCGAGGAACTGCGAACCGAACGACAGCTCCTTGGCCCGGGCCATGCCGATGAGCCGCGGCAGGCGCAGCGTCATTCCCCACGTCGGCAGGATTCCCACTCGGGCGTGCGTATCGGCGAAGCGGGCCGAGGTCGACGCGTAGATCACGTCACACGCGAGCGCCAGCTCGAATCCACCGGTGATCGCAACACCATTGACCGCACCGATGATCGGCACATGGCATGCGCGCATAGCACCGACCATGTCGAACTCTGAAGCCGCAAGCGAACCAGTAGCGGACGAGCCGCCGGACTCGCCGCCCAGCTCTTTGAGGTCGACGCCGGCACTGAACGCGTCGCCTGCGCCGGTGAGCACGATCGCGGCCAGCGACGGGTCGTGGGCGAACGCACGGAACGCCGAGGTGATCTGGCGGCGCAGCTCGAAGCTGAGCGCGTTCTTCTTCGTCGGCCGGTTCAGCGTCAGGACGACCACGTCGCCCTCACGGGATTGGAGAAGCACGTCCTCCGAAATGGCGGTCATGCCAACACCTCGACGAAGCGCTCGAGCTGTCGCAGGTTCCGGCACTCATACGTCCCGTCGGTGTGGATGGCGTACTCCCCGAGGATCGAGTCACCGGTGTTCCAGTAGCTCTTCGGCTCGGGGTTCAGCCAGTAGACGTGGCGGGCCTTCTTGCGCATCTCCTTGATGACCCAGGCCTGCGAGGCGTGGTAGTTGTTCCGCGCGTCGCCGAGCAGGATGACCGTCGTCTTGGGGGAGATGTCCTTGCCCCAGCGCTCCCAGAAGCTCTCGAACGCATGGCCGTAGTCCGAGTGCCCGTCGACCCAGATCACGTCGGCTTCGGTGTTGACGCGGTGCACGGCTTCGGTGATGTCCTCGATGCCCTCGAAGAAGCGCGTCACCTCGTCGACCCCGTCGATGAAGACGAAGCTGCGCACCTTCGAGAACTGCCCGGAGATGGCGTACACGAGCTGCAGCGTGAAGCGGGCGAACGCGGCGACCGAACCCGAGATGTCGGCGATGACCATGATCTCGGGCTTGGCCGGACGCGGGAACTTGAACTTCGGATCGGCCGGGACGCCGCCGTACGAAAGGGAGTGCCGCACCGTGTTGCGGAAGTCGAGCGGGCCCTTGCGGCCGTGACGGCGCTTGCGGGCCAGGCGGACCGCCAGCTTGCGCGTGAGCGGGTAGATCGCCTTGCGGAGGTTCACCATCTCCTCGCGTGTTGCATGCATGAAGTCGACATCCTCGGGAAGCGGCTTGCGCAGCGTCTTGGCCATCGCCTCGGCGCCACGGTCGGCCACGAGCCGACGGCGGATCTCCGCCTCGATCTCCTGGCGCATCTGGTCGATCCGTGACTGGAACTCGTCACGTTCGAGCCGCTCCTCCAGCGGTGTCAGCTCGCCGCCGACCTGCTTCTTGCTGGCCTCCATGAGCCGCTCGAGCATGCCGTCGAGGTCGAGGTTGCGCAGCGTCCGGTAGAGGTAGTAGGTGCCACCGACCGGACGGCCGGGCTCCATGCCGGAGAAACGGGTGACCGCGGCCTTCGCGATGGCCCGCATCATCATCTGGTCGGCGTTCAGCAGCGCGTTGTAGAGCATCTGCGCCAGTTCTTCGGGGGTGAGCCCCTCCATGCCACCGCCGCCCTGCTGCTCACCTGGCTGACCCGGCATCTCCGGCTGCTGACCATTCTCGAACTCGCCGTCGGCATTCATTGCATACTGCGCGC
>JAYUDQ010000629.1:0-3814 GCA_043739745.1 Acidimicrobiia bacterium
ACGTGCGACATGCTCGCCGGCGCTCTCGACCGGGCTGGGATCAACGCGCTGGACGAGCTCGTCGGGCACCCGTGGAGCGTGTTGCTCAGTGGTTCCTGACTCGGCGGGTCTTGGAGTGGTGAGTCAGGCTCCGCAAGACTGTGGACGAAGAGCCGTACCGAATGGCGTAGCCGCCACAGAACCCGGGAGCCCCCATGCTCGACCTCATCATCCGCAACGGCACGATCGTGGATGGCAGCGGCCTGCCGAGATACCGAGGTGACGTCGGAATCCAAGGTGGCCGGATCGCCACTGTTGGTCGGTCACTGACTACTGCTGACGCCATCCGCACGATCGACGCCAGTGGTCGGGTCGTGGCACCTGGCTTCATCGACCCCCACACGCACATCGACGCGCAAATCCTCTTCGATCGCTACGCATACCCACTGATCGAGCACGGTGTCACAACGGCAGTCACCGGCAACTGCTCGCTGTCGATGGCGCCCGTGCGCACCACGGATCGGGACCGGTTCTCGGCCATGTTCCGCCTCATCGAGGAGATGCCCGGAGCAGCGTTCGCGCAGGGCGTCGACTGGGGATGGGGCGAAGGCTTCGGCGACCTCGTCGAGCGGATGGCATCGGACACCGCGTTGAACCTCGCGCCGCTGGTCGGCCACTCGGTCCTCCGGATGTTCGTCATGGGTGCCGACGTACGCCGGCCGGCCACCGCCGACGAGATCGCGCAGATGTGCGACCTCCTACGAGCCTGCCTCGACGCCGGAGCTGTCGGCCTCTCGACGAGCTACATCGACGTGGAGGACGACCTGTTGCCCGTGCCCTGCCGTTGGTCGCAGCACGCCGAGCTCGAGGCGCTCTGCGCGGTGCTTGGCGAAAAGGGCCGGATGCTCCAGGTCGTCCACGAGTTCTTCGACCCCGGCCTCACCGTGTCGCGCGTCGAGATGATGGCCGACCTTTCGATCCGATACGGCATACCGACGACGCTGTCACCGCTGTTCCACAGCAGCGCCGCACCTCAGGCGCCCGGCATCGTGCTCGAAGGTGTGGAGCGGGCATGGGCCCGTGGCGCCCGGGTATGGCCCCAGGTGCAGACCCGTCCGATCGACATCTCCTGGACGCTCGATCAGCGCAGCATCATGTTCCTCGTGATCCCCGGCTGGTGGCCGATCCTGAGCCTTCCGGACAAGGCCGAGAAGCTCGCGGCCCTGCGCGACCCCGCGATCCGCCAGAAGCTCATCGACGGGCTTGACGCACTCGCGGCGATGCCCGGTTCGCGCTTCAACGCAGGCGGATTCGTCGTCCGCGAGGCCGTCCTCGACCGCAATGCGGATCTCGTCGGCCGAACGCTGAGCGATGTGGCCGCGGACCGAGGTTCGACCCCCGCCGAGGCGTTGCTCGACCTCGCCGTCGAGGAAGACCTCGGCACCTGGTTCATCCGCGCCAACACGGGTCACGACGACGCCGAGGCGGTGGGTGCGTTGCTCTCGAACCCGCTCGTCCACGTCGGCGCGAGCGATGCCGGCGCGCACGTCGGATCGTTCTCGACGTATGGCGACACCGGCCACCTGTTCTCCCAGTTCGTGCGGGGCACGGGCGTGCTCCGGCTGGAGGATGCGGTGAAGCGGATCACCGCCGACCCGGCTCGGATCTGGGGACTCGACGGTCGAGGCTCGTTGCAGGAGGGCTTCGCGGCCGACGTCGTCGTGTTCGATCCGGCGTCGGTGGACCGTGGCCCAGAAGTTGCGTCTGACGACTTTCCCGGTGGGGGCAAGCGGTGGATACGACACAGCGTCGGGGTCGACTCCGTGATCGTGAACGGCGAATTGACCTGGTCCGCGGAAGGTGGCTACGAGAAGGCGGCGAAGGCAGGAGTCATCGCCTCGGCATGACCACGCACGTCCCCGCTCGGGGGCGTCGCCAGTAGGTTGGTCGGATGTCCGACGAGCACGATCTCACCCCCGACAACGAGCCGCGGCGCATCGCCATGCAGCTCAGCGTGGACGCGGACATGGCCAATGGCGTGTACGCCAACGTCGCCGCGGTCTGGCATACGCCACATGATTTCACGCTCGACTTCGCCCTCATGGGCATGATCGCCACCGGGCCCGATGGCAACGCCATGGCCAACTGCCCGGTCGTCGCACGGGTGAAGGTGTCGCCATCGGTGATCTTCCAGATCGCCAAGGCCATCGCGGAGAACGTCGACGAATACGAGCAGGTGTACGGCGCAATCACACCGATCAACGATGACGGTCCGGTCTTCCCCCCGGAGTTTGGGTCCTAAGACCCATCCTTTGCCCGGTATCGGGCAAAATTGTTGCGATACTGGTGGACATGTCGGATGCTGCCGTGGTCATGTCGCCGCCGAGTCCGCTCGACGACCTCCTCGACCACCTCGTCCGCTCCACCTCGCTCAACCGTGGTGAGGCGGGTCGGGTGATCGCCGAAGTGGTCGCGTATTTCGACGAACCACTCGTTCGGTTCGTGCGCCGGCGCCATGGCGAGTTGCAGGCCAACGGACTCGCCAACCCCGCCATCTTCGCGGCCATCCGTTCCGAGCTCCGGCTCTGGCGGGTGGCCGCGCCGGAGCTGAGCGAGCGGCAGGTCCGGCGGATCGTCTACGGCTGAGCGCCATGTGCGTGCGGCCGCCACATCACTTGGAGACTTCATGTGCGGCATCGTCGGATCGATCGGACCTCGGGACTGCGTCCCTGTCCTCATGGAAGGACTGGCTCGGGTCGAGTACCGCGGCTACGACTCCGCGGGGATCGCCGTCGTCACGAACGCCGGCGAACTGCGGGTGTGCAAGAAGGAGGGCAAGCTGCGGGCGCTCCAGGCGGCGCTGCCGAAGCGCCTGTCCGGCAAGGTCGGCATCGGCCACACCCGCTGGGCGACCCACGGTGCGCCGAATGACGTGAACGCGCACCCGCATGTGTCGGGAACGGTCGCGCTCGTGCACAACGGCATCGTCGAGAACGCGGTGGAGCTGCGGGCCGCACTCGAAGCCGATGGCGTGACCTTCACCAGTGACACTGACACCGAGGTGCTCGCCCACCTGGTCGCACGGCGGCGGGCGACGGGCGAGGACCTGGAAGATGCGGTGCGGCTCACGCTCGCCGGCATCGAGGGCACCTACGGGCTCGCCGTGATCGATGCCTCGCAGCCGGATCGCATCGTCATCGCCCGCAACGGCTCGCCGGTGATCATCGGGATCGGCGACAAGGAGATGCTCGTCGGCTCGGATGTCGCCGCAATGGTCCACCACACGACCCAGGTGGTCCACCTCGATGACGGTGAGATGGCCGTGCTGCGGGCCGACGGATACAAGACGTTCCAGCTCGACGCAACGCCAACCCGTAAGCGCGCGTATGACATGAACTGGAGCATCGAGCAGCTCGACCGCGGTGGCCACGAGCACTTCATGCGCAAGGAGATCCTGGAGCAGCCGGCGGTGGTCGAGCGCGGTCTGAAAGGGCGCCTCGACGAGCGCTTCTCCACGGTGAAACTCGGCGGCGTCAGCCTCACCGCCCGTGACGCGCGCGAGATCCGACGGGTGAAGTTCCTCGGCTGCGGGTCCGCGTACTACGCGGGAATCGCGGGCGCTCAGATGATCGAGACTCTCGCCCGCATCCCCGCCGATGCCGAGCCGGCGAGCGAGTTCCGCTACCGCAACCCGCTCATCGAGAGCGATGTGCTGTACGTCGCCGTCAGCCAGTCGGGGGAGACCATCGACACGCTCGCCGCAGTGCAGGAGGTCAAGCGCAAAGGGGGCCGCGTCCTCGCGGTCGTGAACGTCGTCGGATCGACGATCGCCCGC
>JAYUDQ010000630.1:0-3813 GCA_043739745.1 Acidimicrobiia bacterium
GAACGCCGTAACCTCCGGCGACGAACCGCCCAAGTCTTCGACTGATGTTCCTGCTCGACACCAACGTCGTCTCCGAATTGCGCAAGCCTCGCCCGCACGGTGGGGTTGTTGCGTGGTTCGATCTGGTCGATGAATCGCACCTGCACCTCTCCGCAGTCACGCTCGGCGAGATCCAGGCAGGCATTCAGCTGACCCGCCAACAGGACCCGGACAAGGCCGCGGAAATAGACCGTTGGGCGGACCAGGTATCGGTCGCGTACAACGTCCTTCCGATGGATGCCGAAGTGCTCCGCCAATGGGCTCGATTCATGCACCGGAAGTCCGACGCACTGATCGAAGACGCCATGATCGCCGCAACGGCGCACGTGCATCGGCTCACGGTCGTGACCCGAAATGTTTCCGACTTCAAGGTGTTCGGCGTGGCGATTCTGAACCCGTTCAAGACCAGCCGTCCATGACTCGACTCAGGCCAGCCGTACGGTCAGCGCACCGGTATGGATCGAACAGATGCGTCGAACGGAGCAGCCCAGTCAAGCAAATTCGTAGGAACTTCTGGAGCTACGAGCGGTCGCCGACGACACCGCGAGCTCGGATCGGACCACCTGGATCTGCGCACGCGCGTAGCGAACGGCGTCGGCCATCTCCATGGCCGCGCCAGCGGCGACACGCTCGTCGAAGCGCGGAGCGCCGAGCGCCGTGCGGAGATGCTCGACGGCGCCAGGAAGGTCAGGGGGCCGGATTCCACCGTCGTCACGGGTAGCAGCGCCGTAGGGGCTTGCCGCCATCTCGGGCCGCTGCATCCTGTCGAAGACGACGACGAGATCGAGCAGCGCATAGGGCAGACTGCCGCGGTTGCCCGCCTGGTGGAACGAATCGATGACGCGGTCGAACAACTCCAGCCCGCCGTCAAGGTCGCCGTGGGTCGCTTCGAAGGTGGCGGCGAGGTGTTCGAGGATCGTCACCCAGATGATGAGCCGATGCTCCCGCGCGTAGGCGATCGCTTCGGTTAGGACGCTCAGCGCGCGGCCAGGATCAGCGTCCGCGAACGCCGCCCCGAATGCCGTGAGCGCCATGACCACATGCCCGGGGTTGCCCGTGGCGCGGGCCGTGGCGCGCGCGTCGTCGGCGATGACCCGCGCCTTTGCAGCCCGACCGAGTCTCGGCAACCAGCTGACGAGCGAACGCGCAATGGCTCCGTCTCGAGAATTGGTGCGACGCGAACAAAGGAGCGATGCAAGATCGTCTTCTCGACCCGCGTCGTCGAAACGATTCGGAGCACGACGACAACAGTTCGTGATGGGACAGAAGCGGATCGGGTTCGTATTGAGCGGCGGCGGGAACCTCGGTGCCGTGCAGGCCGGACAGGTCCGGGCGCTCATCGAGGCCGGCGTCCGACCGGATTTCGTTGTCGGCACCTCCGTTGGCGCGATCAACGGAGCCTTTCTGGCCGGAGCCCCGGATGCGGATGGATGCAGTGCGCTGGCCGAGATGTGGCGGACGGTCCGGCGTTCTGACGTGTTCCCGGCCCGTCCGTTCGTCGGACTCGGGGGCTTCACCGGACGACGTAGCCACTTGGTCCCGGACAGCGGGTTACGAGCACTCCTCCGCCGGAACCTGCGGTATCGAAACATCGAGGATTCGCCGATCCCACTTCACGTGGTCGCCTGTGAGTTGCGCACCGGCGAGGAGGTCCTGCTCTCGAAGGGGAACGCCATCGACGCGATCTGCGCGTCGGCGGCGATCCCGGGAATCTTCCCACCTGTCGTCGTCGATGGTCGTGTGCTCGTGGACGGCGGCATCGCGAACAACGCACCCATCTCCCATGCAATCGAGCTCGGTGCCGACACGGTGTGGGTCCTGCCCTGTGGCTTCGCGTGTGCACTTCCCGACGCGCCTCGCACTGTTGCGGGGATTGCGCTCCAAGCCATCTCCGTGCTCGTCCATCAACGGCTGACCGTCGACATTCGGCGCTACCACGGGGACCATGACGTCCGGGTGCTTCCGACCCTCTGTCCGCTGAACGTGTTGCCGACGGACTTCCGTCAGTCCGTCCGACTGATGAACGAGGCGCATGACGCAGCCGCGACATGGCTCGCGCAAGGGATGCCAGACCTCACGCTGATGCAGGGCTTCCCGCATCGGCACTGAGCCCCTGCGGTCGCTGGCGCAGCGGTTGCGTCAGCCGCCGACCGGCACCGGTTCCCGCATCGGTACGCCGGGTTGTTCGGCGACACCGACCGGTAGTGCGTCCCCGCACCCACAGAACGGCGCAGCGTCGATGGATGCCAGCCGCCCGACATCGCCGAGCGGGTTCCGCTTGTCGGAACCGGGACGGCCGAGAACCGTGATCAATGCTTCGACCACCGCGGCGTCCCACTGCGAGCCTGCGTGTTCACGGAGGATGGCAATCGCACGATCGTTCCCCATGCCGACGCGGTACTGGCGGGTGTGGGCCATGGCGTCGTACGCGTCGCAGACGCTCACGATGCGGGCGGCGAGCGGGATGGCTTCGCCGCGGAGTCCGTCGGGGTAGCCGTTCCCGTCAACTCGTTCGTGATGGCCTCTGACGATCGGGCCGATCGGTGCGAGCACCGCCGATTCGCAGACGAGCGCTTCACCAACCGCGGTGTGGCCCTTCATCACCTCGTACTCGAAGGGGTCGAGACGCCCCGCCTTCTGGAGGATGGCGTCGTCCACGTGAAGCTTGCCGACATCGTGCAACAGCGCGCCGAGGCCGACGAGATGCAGGTCGACGGCACGGAGGCGCAGCACCTCCCCGACGCGCATCGCCATGCCTGCCGTGCGAACCACGTGGTCGCGGGTGATCGGGTCCTTCGCCTCGAGCGAGGCGACGAAGCGGTGCACGAGCGGGTCAAGTCCGAGCGCGAACGCGGCCAGCGGTTCATTCGCCGTGAGTGGACGGACCAGGTCCTGCAGCGATCGATGTTGCCGGAATGCGATCACTGCACCGACGGTCAAACAGAACACGCCGGCGATGTCGAGCGCATGAGCAACCCAGAATCCGGCGGTGAAGGGCGCGCGGCCGACCCAGACCAGGCTGGATACACCGATCATCGCGAAGCCGATCGACACGGCGAATGTCTGCGGTGACCGGCTGATCCAGCTCAGGCGAAGATGACGGGCCGACAATGCGAAGCAGACCGCGAGCGACGCACAGGCGACGAGCACGGAGCTGCGTGTCCCCATGGTCGGAGCGCGAAGCGCCGAAGGCCGGATGAGGAGCACACCGGCGAGGACGGTGATCTCCATCACATGGACTGCGACGAAGACCCGCCAGTTCCGCGCAATGACAATCGACCAGCGCGCACGTGGGGCGATGAGCGGCGCGATGGCGAGGCTGGCCATCGGGAGTGCGAGGAACACCGTTGACATGGTCGCGGGGTTCGGACCGTAGAGCACACCCGGCGTGGTGAGCCCATGCACAAGAGGCAGCACCGAGACGCAGTAGCCGAACGCACCGATCATCCCCAATTCGGCAAGGTTCTGACGATGGGCGACCACCAGCACGACTACTGCGGCCACGACACACAGCGACGCCGCGATCGCCACGATCGTGAACAGTCCGACCGGACTCGTCCACAAAGGCGTCGTGCCGGGCAGCACGGCAGCGGCGGTCTCGAACGCGATCAGCACGGCCCAAATGGCACTCCACTGCCACAACCACGGGCGCCCTTGAGCTCCTGCGTGACCGGTCATGCACGACAGATCGGCGTTCCGTCAAGCGGTCTTGAACGACTCCGTTTGTTCCTGAGACGTTGCGGAGACGCGTCTCAACGTAGGAACATCTGCCTG
>JAYUDQ010000631.1:0-9572 GCA_043739745.1 Acidimicrobiia bacterium
CGACCATGCGATGTCCCGATCCGCCGCGCTCCGGATCGACGGCACAAGCATCGGGGCATCTGCAGCGGAGACGATCCCGTCTGCGTGTTGCAAACGCAATCCGTCGTCGAAACCACCATGGCATCGAGATCGAGTGACACGGTCGGGTACCGTCCTCGGAACGCAGCACGGAGCCACCAACTCGTGGTTGCGCAGTGCTGGTCGAGCAGACTCGTCTCGGCCAACGCGAAGACGCCCGTGCAGGCCGCCGCAATGATCGCGGCGGCGTGGTCGATCCGGCCGAGCGCTCGAGTGACGGCTCGCACGTCGCGGCCTTTCAATGCTTCCGTCGTGTCATGCTCGGTGAGGGTGCCGAGGGCCGGGATGACGATGGTGTCGAAGCAGTCGAGATCGGTCAGGCTCATCGTCACCGGTACGGTGAGCCCGGCACCCGTGACGACCTTCCGGCGTGCGCCGACTACATCGACACGGATAAACGGGATCGAACAGTCGAATACCGGTCGGAGGACCTCCGCCGTTCCCAACACGTCAATGAACACGGTGAGCGCAGACGTGAAACAACCATCGACTCCGACAAGAGCGATGTGCACGACGCACACGGTACGAACACTGTCGTATCCGCCACTGGCCATTGAAGGGTCGGGCTTCTACCATGAGCATCGTCTTCGACGCGATCGCGCCGGACAGGAGCCCGAAGGAGAAACTGATGGTCAGCGTTGCGTTAGTCGTCAAAATGATCGCGAAGGACGAGACCAAAGAGGAGGTCGCCCAATTCCTCGCAGGGGCGGTGGAACTCGCGAATGCGGAGGAGGGCACACCGGTGTGGTTCGCTCTGCGCACCGATGACCACACGTTCTGGATCGTCGACGCGTTTCCCGGAGATGCGCAACGACAAGCGCATCTCAACGGACCGATCGCCGCCGCGTTGATGGCCAACGCCGACCGGCTCCTCGCCTCGCCGCCAGAGATCCATACCGCCGACGTCCTCGCGTCGAAGGTCCGTGCCTGAACACCCGTCCGTCAATGCGTTTCGGCACGACAAAGATTTCCCTGCCCTCTCCAGTTGTTCGAGACTCCGGCACTCGGCACCCGCAGCTTTGGCGACGTTGGATCGATAGATCGGTTGTGGACCGGAAGACGATCGAACACCCACGGTTCAATTTCGGCTCTCCTGACTGTGACGTGGGGTTCACAAAGGTGCCGGAGCCCGTTGATGTATTCATCACCGCCCCCCGGGGTCGTCATTCACCATCACCCCGAAACCTGCGCGCTGGACCTGCTGCAGGCCTCACTTTTCTCGACTGACATCTCTCGACTGACATCTGCGGCATCGCTGGGCCATACGATGGTGTGTCGAAAGCTGCTCGCCAGGAGGACCTGGAATGGATATGAAGTCTGCTACCCGTCGACGCTGGGTTCTCGCCGCGGCTTTGGCTTTGGCCTTGATGCAAGGCGTTCCCGCCGGCCGAGCGGCTGCACTTCCGCCTACAAGTGCGAACACCGCTTCCGATCAGGCCCCTTCACCAACAAAGGCGCCCGTGCCGCCGATAGCCGATCCGAAACCGTCTGCGGCGCGCCCGCTACCTCCAGGTTTCTGGTTGCGTGTCACCTATCTTCCAGATGGTTTCATCGAGTCCAAGAGTGCGCAGGGGACAGCCTTCTCGCTTGGTGTCAACGCTTCCACGACACGCGAAGTCGCCGGCTTCTTCCGAGTGTGGATGCGAGCGATATCCGGAGGAGTACCCGAGTTCATCATCGCAATTGCCGAGCCTGCTGGCCGCAACCCTGGGGCACCAAGGGCTGGACGCGTCAACTTGCACATGAGACCCGGCACGAGAGTCTCTGTATCGTCCGGCCAGGAATGGGACATCAGATGGACGGAGCGTGGCATCGACGTTCGGTTCATAGTCCACGCACCTACGGTTGCATCGGACAACATCAAGCTACTGATCGCAGGTGTTCAAGTTCCCTAGTTGCTGAGTGCACATCACGCTTCGACTGTGCGGCCTCAGTACATCGGCACCGATCGGCAGCAGATGGGCGACGGCGGTCTGATCGTGCAGATCACCGACCTCACCACCGGAAAGGTCGTCGCCGCGACGGATGCCTCGTGGAGGGGCCTCGTGGTGCACGCCGCGCCGCTCAATACGGACTGCGAGAAGCCCGCCAGCCTGCAGCAAGCCTGCACCGGCCGGATACTCCCGGAGCCGACCGGCTGGCAGAGCACGTCGTTCGACGACAGTGGGTGGACGAACGCGAGCACCTACTCGGCTGGTGAGGTCGGCGTGAAGGGCGGCTACAACGACATCGCTTGGAGCATGCAGGCCAAGCTGATCTGGACCAAGGATCTGCAGGTCGACAACACGATCCTTTGGCGTCAAACGATCGCGGCGCCGATCAAGGGCCGATCGCAACGCTGATCGCCAAGCCGGCCTGACGGCGAGGGTTGCTACCTCGGCGTGTCCCGCCAGGACAGGTTCTTGTCGACCCGCGGTTCCGGCGGAAGGCCGAGCACGCGTTCGCCGATGATGTTGCGCTGCACCTCGTCGGACCCGCCGGCGATGCGGTAGCCGGGAGCGCCGAGCACATGCTCGCCCCACCCGTATGTGCCCCACTCACCGGTATCGGCGATGAGACGCGGACCGAGCACCATCGTGATCGCATCGGACATGCGGTTCATGCCCTCGGTCCACAACAGCTTGCCGAGCGACCCCTCGGGCCCGGGAGGCGCGCCAGCGGCCCGCAGGTCGGCGGCGCGCCGGTTGACGAACCCTTCGATGCGCATGTGCATGAACGTCCGCACGAGCTGTTCGCGCACGGCCGGGTCGTCGGTGCGGCCGAGGGCCCGCGCGGTGGCGAGAAGCTTGGCCCACGTGCCACCGGGTCGGGCGCTCCCGCCACCGCCAGCCGAGTGGTCGCGCTCGAAGCCGAGTGTGGTGAGCGCCACGTTCCAACCGTCGCCGACATCGCCGAGTCGCAGTGTGTCGGGGAGCCGGACGTCCGTGAAGAACACCTCGTTGAACGACGACCCGCCGCTCATCTGCTTGATCGGTCGGACCTCGACGCCGGGGAGGTCCATCGGCACCAGGAAGGCCGTCATGCCTCGGTGCTTGGCCACGTCCGGATCGGTACGGGCGATGAGCTCACCCCAGGCCGAGAACTGCGCACCGGAGCTCCAGACCTTCTGGCCGTTGACCACCCATTCGTCGCCGTCCAACTCGGCCCGACATCCGAGCGACGCCAGATCGGACCCGGCGCCGGGCTCCGAGAACAGCTGGCAGCACAACTCGTCGGTGCGGAGGAACATCGACACGAACCGTGCCTTCTGCTCGGGCGTACCGAAGCGGGCGACGGTTGGGGCGATGAGCCCGGTCGTGACGCTGAATGTCTCGTGTCGGGTGGGCGTCTCGTACTCCGACTCGATCTTCGAGAACGCCCGGGCGTGCTCCTTGCCGAGGCCGAGCCCGCCGAACTCCGTCGGCCAGGTGATTGCGTGGTAGCCCCGCTCGGCCTTCTGGCGGTGCCATGCCGTGATCTCACCGAGGAGGCCGCGCTCCTGTTCGAAGCTCAGCGCATGGAAGACGGCGACACTGAATTCGCCGACGCCCCACTCGTCGCCGCCCGTGTCTTTGCTGTCTGTGATGTCTGCTGTGATGTCTGCGGCGTCCGCGTGGCGCTTCTTCGCGTTCGCGTCCAACCAGGTGCGCGCCTCGTGGCTGAACTGTTCGACGGTGGGCGAGGTCATGACGCTGATCCTTTGCTGAGGGGTGTTGCATGTTCGCGAGGCGATGTGGGACGCACCACAGAGGGGTTGCCATCGGTCCACATGACCACCAGAACGCGTCGGGAGATCCGCCATCCTTCTGTGGTGCGAACCATCTCGTCTTCGTACCGTCCGGCAACGATGAAGTTGGGTCCGCCCTCGGCGGCCCGGCGCACGTGTTGCGCCTGGAGGTAGCAGCGACAGGTGGCCGTGTCACCGTCGAGGCGGACCTGATGGTTGCCGATCAGGTGCTGGCTGTCATCGAGCGGGCCCAGGGCCGTACTGATGCGCTCGATGATCGAGTCGATGCCCACCCGCTCATCGACGAGCAGTGCGGTGGCGTCGGGGACGAAGATGCTGCGCAACGCGTTCCAGTCGTGGGCGTCGATGGCCCAGGTGTAGGCGATGGTGAGGTCGATCACGGCTTGGCGGTCGTCGGCCGGCGTCGGCATCGTGACATCGGCCGGGATCGCGTTCGACGAGTCGGGCTGCGAGTCGGGCTGCGAGTCGTATGCACTCATACGAGCGTCCACCCGCCATCGACGGTCAGGTTCTGTCCGGTGATGTAGGCGGCCGCGGCCGAGCAGAGGAACAGCACGGCATGGGCGATGTCGTCCGGCGTACCGGTGCGGCCGAGCGGTATGTTCTTCGAGCGCTGCCGCATCATCGGGCCCATCAGCCCGGTCACCGACGAGTTCACCGGCCACAGCGGCGGCAGTTCACCACTCTGGATCTTCGCAAGCGTGGCGACGGGGATGTTGCCCGGGGAGACGGCGTTCACCCGGATGGCGTGCGGTGCCAGGTCGACGGCGAGGCTGCGGCTGAAATGCACCACGCCTGCTTTCGCCGTGTCGTAACCGGTGCCCAGACAGGGAAGGGCACCGTCGACCGAGGCGATGTTCACGATCGAGCCACCCGCGCCCCGGGCCACCATGGCCGCCGCTGCCGGCTTGGAGCAGTTGAAGACGCTGACCAGGTTGACGTCGATGGAGCGGTGCCACGACTCGTGGCTCTGGTCGAGGATGCTCCCTGCTTCGCGATAGGTACCGGCGTTGTTGACGAGGATGTCGAGCCCTCGGCCATTGCCCGCATCGGCGGCGACCGAACCGATGACCGCTGCTGCCTCGTCGGCATCGGTGACGTCGAGCCCCACCGCCCGCCCGCCGATCTCGGCCGCAACTCGCTCGGCCCCGGCGGTGTCGATGTCGCCGATGATCACATGGGCTCCGGCCGACGCCAGCATCCGGGCGATCCCCTCGCCGATCCCGGTGGCACCGCCGGTCACCAATGCTGTGCGTCCGTCGAGGGCCAGCAGTTCTCCGATGTGTGCGTCCACGCGCAAAGCCCTTCCGGTGACCGGCCATGTCGGCGGACGTCCCGGCACGGAAACTAATCGTCGAGTTAGTATCCCGCCAGCCGGGCCGCATGTGTCCGGCGCCGCAACGTTCGAGGGGGAACGCCGATGGGTTCGTTGAGTGGCCAGGTGGCCTGCATCACTGGTGGGACGCGAGGCATCGGGCGTGCCATCGCCGAGGCGTTCGTGGCCGAAGGGGCCAGCGTCGTGATCAACGGCCGCAGTGCCGAAAAAGGGACCGAGGCGGTCGAAGCGTTGCGAGCGATAGCCAACTCGGCAGGGATGGACGTAGGTGATGCCGCCCACTTCGTCGCCGGCGACGTCAAACGACGCGAGGACTGCGAGGCCCTGGTCGACGCTGCGGTCGAGCGCTACGGCCGCCTCGACATCCTGGTCTGCAACGCGGGAGGCGGGTCCAACTACGCGCCGGTCGCAGCGATGACGGATGAGGCCATGCAGGACGCGCTGCTGTGGAACTTCTGGCACACCTTCTGGACCATGCGCAAGGCGCTCAACGTGATGATCCCGCAGGAGTCGGGGCGGATCATGGCCATCTCGTCGCTGGAAGGCAAGGTCGGGAAACCGGCCATCTCCAGCTACGTGGCGTCGAAGCACGCCATCAACGGACTGGTCAAGTCGGTGGCCATGGAGGTAGGCCCACTCGGCATCACGGTGAACGCGCTGTGTCCGGGCGCCATCGAGACCGATGTCATGAAGTCCGACGGTCCGGGCAAAGCCGAGGCCATGGGCCTCACCTATCAGGGGCTGCTCGACATGT
The DNA here is from genome assembly GCA_043739745.1 of Acidimicrobiia bacterium. Taxonomy (GTDB): domain Bacteria; phylum Actinomycetota; class Acidimicrobiia; order Acidimicrobiales; family JANYDT01; genus JAYUDQ01. The sequence continues at coordinate 5,896 of JAYUDQ010000631.1, forward strand.
TCGCCCGGGAGTCGGCCATCAAGCGGCTCAACTCGGTAGAGGATGTATCTGCGGTCGCGCTGCTGCTGGCATCGAAGGCCGGCGCCGGGATCACCGGATCGCTCATATCCATCGACGGCGGCACGTCGCCCTACTAGTGCACGACATGACCATCCGAGGAGAGAACATGGACAAGACTGGAACATTGACCGGCAAGGTCGCCTGCATCACCGGTGGCACCCGCAGCATCGGGCGAGCCATGGCTGAGGCCTTCCTCGCCGAAGGTGCACGCGTCGTCGTGAACGGGCGCGACGAGGCCAAAGGTGCAGCCGCGGTTGCCGAGATGGGTGGCGGCGACGATGTTGCGTTCTATGGCGGCGACGCTTCGAAGCAATCTGCCGTCGAAGGGCTGATCGATTTCACCATTACCCGCTATGGCCAGCTCGACATCTGCTGCCTGAACTCGGGCGGTGTGGCCATGACGGCACCAGTCGCACAGATGAGCGACGAGGAGTGGCAGCTCGAAGTGGACTGGAACCTCAATCACGTCTTCTGGGGAATGCGCCGGGCATTGCAGCATATGATTCCCCGGCAGTACGGACGTATCATCGTGACTTCATCGGTCGAAGGAAAGCTCGGCAAGCCTGGCCTTTCTGGGTATGTGGCCACCAAGCATGCGGTGAACGGACTCGTAAAGGCGGCTGCGCAGGAGGTGGGTACCCTCGGCATCACGGTGAATGCGATTCTTCCCGGCATCATCGAGACCGACATCGTTCGCAGCACGGGGCCTGATTCGGCGATTGCCATGGGTCTCGGCGGCTACGACGATCTCATCGGTCTGTTCACTGCAGAGTCCTGCATAAAACGACCGAATCGCGTCGAGGAGGTTGCCGCTGTCGCCGTACTGATGGCGTCGGACGCGGCCCGCAACATGACCGGCTGCCTGTTCCCGGTCGACGGCGGGACGATGCCGTACTGAGCACGAACACGCCGCCGCGGGTGCTCGGCTCGGCGTTGCCCGGTCCGCCGGTGCAGATCGCGTACGCGGTGCACGATGTCGAAGCGGCGACGGCGGATTGGGTGTCCACCCGGGGAGCCGGCCCGTTTTTCATCCGGCGTCACATCACCGTGCACGATGTCCGCCATCGGGGCTTCGCATCAGCATTCGACCATACGTCCGCATACGGTCAGTGGGGGGCGCTGATGGTCGAGTTGGTGCAGGACCACACGGTAGGTCCTTCACCGATCGCCGATGTCGTCGGGGCAGGAGGCGAGGGGCTGCACCACCTCGCGTTCTTCGTCGATGACCTCGATGCGGGGTCCGTGCGGCTCGCCGATCACGGTTGGCCGGAAGCGCTGTATGCCCGCACCTCGTCGGGCCTGGGCTTCGCGTTCCACGACGCCACCGCGACGCTCGGTCACATGGTCGAGATCTATGAGCCGACCGTTGGGCTGCGCGGCTTCTATGCCATGGTGGCGGCGGCGGCCCAGGGCTGGGACGGCTCGGATCCGCTGCGGGTGCTGGGATGAGCCCGACCGGCGCGACCGCGCAGCCGCGATCTACGGTGCGCTGATGGCCGAGCTCTTGAACCCTTTCGCCGCAGCGCGCCCCGACGCCCCTGCGCTCATCGACGAGACCGGCGCGACCACGTGGTCGTCGTTCAACGAGCGCGTGAACCGCTTGGTGCACGCGCTGCGCGACCTCGGTGTCGGGCGCGGCACCACGATCGCAGCTATGGCGGCGAACACGCGGGAGTACTTCGAGCTACTGGCTGCTGCCGCCCACGGCGGATTCGCGTTGGTGCCGGTCAACTGGCACTGGGTGGCCGACGAGTTGGCCTACGTGCTGGACGACGCCGAGGCCCGGGTGTTCATCGCCGACTCCCGCTTCGCCGAGACCGCGCTCGCCGCGTCGGCCGGTCGATCAGGACTGGTGGCCCGAGTGGCCATCGGTGGAGGCGCGGGCGGCGGCGTGGCTGGCATCGACGGATTCACACCGTACGAGGAGCTCGTTGCGTCCGGCGATCCGTCCGAGCCCACCGAGCAGACCATCGGCGGGCCGATGTTCTACACGTCGGGCACCACCGGCCGGCCGAAGGGCGTGAAGGGTTCTCTGCTCGGCGATGGGCAGACGCCGGCATCGGTGTTCGCGTTGGTGGCGCAGGGTTTCGCGTCGAGCGCCGGGCTCCCGGCCGAACCGGTCACCCTCCTCGACGGACCGCTCTACCACTCGGCCCAGTGGGCGTTCTCGATGCTGCCGCTACTGGGCGGGTCGTCGGTGGTGATGCGTCACAAGTTCGACCCGGCCCTCACGTTGGCGGCCATCGACGAGCACCACGTCACGAACATCCACCTCGTGCCCACGCAGTTCATCCGTCTGCTGCGAGTTCCGGCCGAGGTACGTGCCGCCTTCCGGGGTGATTCGCTGCAGGTCGTGTGGCACGGCGCGGCCCCGTGCCCGCCCGAGGTGAAGCGCTCCATGATCGAATGGTGGGGTCCGAAGATCACGGAGTACTACGGCGGCACGGAAGGTGGCATCGTCACCATGGCGACGAGCACCGAATGGCTTGCGAAGCCGGGCACGCTCGGCAAGGCACAGCCGACGATGGAGGTTCGCATCATCACCGACGACGGGCGGCCGGCGGCGCCCGGCGAGTCAGGAGCGATTTACATGAAGAATCTGATGGGCAGCGACTTCAGCTATCACAACGACCCCGAGAAGACCGCGAAGGCCCACCTCGAACCGGGCGTCCTCACCCTCGGCGACATCGGCTACCTCGATGTCGACGGCGATCTGTTCCTCAGTGATCGCAAGATCGACATGATCATCTCCGGCGGTGTGAACATCTATCCGGCCGAGATCGAAGGCGTGCTCGTCACCCATCCGGCCGTGCGCGACGCCGCGGTGTTCGGCATCCCCAACGACGAGTTCGGCGAAGAGGTGAAAGCCGCAGTGGAGCTCAACGACGGCTTCGCCGCATCGGATGCACTGTCGGCCGAGATCCTCGCGTTCTGCCGTACGAAGCTCGCCGGCTACAAGGTGCCGCGGTCCATCGATGTGGAAGCGGAACTGCCGCGCCAGCCCACCGGCAAGCTCTACAAGCGCCTCCTCCGGGACAAGTACTGGGAGGGCGTCGGCCGCACGCTTTGACACGGGTGTGAGGCGCCTAGTCCCGATGCCGTTCAGTTCGAGCGCCCCGTCGCGCAGGATCAACCGTGCGGTGTTCTGGATCACCGGAGGGTGTCCGGGTGATCCCGATCTGCCGTGAAGGTGGACTGGAACGACCCACCGGCCGGGTTCAGGCGTTCTGGATCAACGCCGAGGCGCTTGGGTCGGGTCTCGCACCGGGAAAGGTGTGCGTCGGGGCTATCCGACCGACCAAACGTGACGACGCACCATTCGCCGTTCGAACGGAACGGCATTGGGCCGAAGGGCGCGGGAATTGATCGCGCGGTGAATTCCTGCGTAGCGTGATTGCATGAGCATGCACGCAGGCAGGGTGGCCGTGGTCACCGGAGCGGCGTCGGGCATCGGCCGGGCCGCAGCAGAGCGCATCGTCGCCGAGGGAGGATCGGTCGTTGTGGTCGACCGTGCCGCCGACGCGTTCGGCTGGGCGGACGGGATCGATCGGATGGCCGTGCTGGCCGGCGACATCACAGATGCAGCCGTCAACCAATCCGCTGTCGAACTCGCCATC
>JAYUDQ010000632.1:0-3795 GCA_043739745.1 Acidimicrobiia bacterium
GGAGGCGGCCTGTTCGGCGGGGCCGACGGCTATCCGGCACCGATCGTCGACCATGCGGTCGAGCGGGAAGAGGCGCTACGCCGTTATGCCGCCGTACGCGGCCGCTGAGGCAGGTGCCGTCGCCATCAGACGAAGTGACCCACAACCCGTCCGATGATGGCCGTCACGCCCATCGCCAGTGCACCACCGATGAGGACGCGGTTCGCCGCTCGACGCTTCGATGCCCCACCCGCAGCACCGGCCAACGCGCCCGACAGCGCCAGTAGCACGAGCGCCACCGCGGCGATGAGCGGCACTCGCACACCATTCGGTGCCAATGCAGCGACAAGGATGGGCGCGACGCTGCCCGCGGTGAAGCTTGCCGCCGAGACAAGTGCGGCCTGCATCGGCCGGGCCTCGTTCCCCGGGTGGATGCCGAGCTCGTCGCGAAGGTGCGACTCCAAAGGGCTGTGCAGCATCAGTTCTTCCGCGACGGCATCGGCGAGCCGGCCCGACAGCCCGCGTTCGCGATAGATCTGCGCAAGCTCGGCGCGCTCGTGGGCCGGATCCTCGGCGAGCTCGTCGCGCTCGAGGGCGATGTCTGCGCGTTCGACATCGGCCTGCGAGCTGACCGAGACGTACTCGCCCGATGCCATCGACAGCGCACCGGCCGCCAACCCGGCGAACCCGGCGATCATGAGTGCACCCCGAGACGCATGCGAGCTGGCGACACCGATCAGCAGGCTGGCCGTCGAGACGATCCCGTCGTCGGCACCGAGCACGGCGGCACGCAGCCAGCCCGCCCGTCCGGCCCGGTGGTCCTCACGGTGGAAGCGCTGGCGATCGGCGGCCCGGGTGGTCGGCAGTCTGGCCATCGGACGATCGTACGGCCGGTCGGAGTGACTCGCCGACGCGGTCGTGACGGACATTCGCAGTCGTCAGGCTGTCGCAAGAAATGAGACGAGCAAGGACGAACGGTGCCAGGGTTGCGCTTTCTCGCCGGCCGGCGATCTTGCGATAGCCGGTTGCGTATTTTCGCCGGTCGGCGGTTTGCGACCGCCGGTCGGCGAACATCCGGGCTGCCCGGCGTGCCTCGTCCGGATCGGGCTCGTCGAAGGGGATCGACTCGCCCCGCAGGTACGACTGCAGTGCCCGCAAGTAGCGGTCGAGGGCATCCGCCGGCCGGGGCGCGGCCGAGGTGTGCGAGTGCGGAGTCACCGCGGCCGACCGCGCACACCGCCTGTCCCTGCGACAGCTCCTACAGCGAGGCGAACGCGGCCGCCGTGACGGTTGGGTGGCGCGTCACGGGGTTGGTGACGCCGGTGCCGAGACAGAGCTTCGAGGTGACGAGTGCCGCAGCGGCGAGGGCGATGTAGCAGTCGCCGGCGAGGTTCTGGGAGTGGGTCACGGCGAGGCCCGCGAGGCCGGCCGCCTCGGCTGCTCCGCAGCTCGTCGGATCGTCCGCACGGACGACGTGGTGAGCGACCAGAGTGCAAGTGAAGCCATGGAAGCCATCATTCCGCCGGGAGTGGGTACGCTGCCAAGCGAGACATGCCGAACGAAACGCACGCGCGTCCCGGCGACGACGACCGGACCGAGGCCACCGCTTCGGCGCGACCGGTCGAAGAGCGAGCGCCGCTCGATGCCCGCAAGGCCACGATCCTGCGGGCGGTCGTCGCCGAACACATCGCGACGGCCCAGCCGGTGGGATCGGGACTGCTCTCCGGGGCGACCGGCCTCGGGGTCTCCTCGGCCACGATTCGCAACGAGATGAGCGCGCTCGAGCGCGATGGCTTCCTCACCCACCCGCACACCTCGGCGGGCCGCATCCCGACCGATCGCGGCTACCGCTTCTACGTCGATTCGCTGCAGAGCCCGGGCCGTCTGCCGGGCCCGAAGCTCCATCAGATCCGCCAGTTCTTCGACAGCGCCCACGGCGAGCTCGAGCAACTCCTCACCGAGACGTCACGGCTGCTGTCGAACCTGACCGACTATGCGGCTGTCGTCGTTCGCCCGGCTGCGGAGGCTGCGGCCGTCCGCTCGGTCCAGATCGTCGGGCTCGGAACCGGTCCGCAGCGCGAGAGCGGGCCGACCACGGTCGCCCTCGTCGTGGTGGTGCTCGGGAGCGGCTCGGTCGAAAAGGCGACGATCGAGATCCCCGGCGACGTCGGCGATCAGCACCTGGGTGCGGCAAGCGCCCATCTGAGTGCCTATGCGTTCGGCCGCACCGTCCTCGATCTTGCGGAGGGCCGCGGTGCCGCGCTTCTTCCGACCGGTGACCACCGCACCGACACGGCCACGGATGTCGCGTTGCGGGCGATCACCGCAACTGCCAACGACGGTGATCCTGCGGGTGTGTTCGTCGGCGGCGCGTCACGGATGGCGTCGGCCTTCGAGACGGTCGACACGATCCGTCGGGTACTGGCCACACTGGAGGAGCAGTTCGTGGTGGTGAGCCTGTTGCGCGAAGCACTCGACCGCTCGGCCAGCGTCTCGATCGGGACCGAGCACGCGAACGAGCAGGCCTTCGAATCGCTGCTCACTTGCTCGGTCGTGGTCGCTCCCTATCTGGTCGACGGCCGCCCAGCCGGCACGATCGGCGTCCTCGGACCGACCCGGATGGACTACCCGCAGGCAATGGCCGCGGTGAACCTGGTCTCCGAGGGTCTGACGGAGCGCCTGCACGAGGGCTGACCCCACGCGCGCACCGGTTGCTCGCGAATCGATCCCGCATGCGGGATGATGTGTGCGCCCATGAACGACTTCACCACCCAGTTCAGCAAACACTTCACCACGCACTTCGGCGTCCTTCCTGCGCGGTCCGGCCAAGGAACCGTCCGATGAATGATTTCTACGAGCTTCTCGGCATCACGCGGACGGCGACCGACGAAGAGATCAAGAAGGCCTATCGGGCCAAAGCGAGGGAACTGCATCCCGACGCCAACCGCGAGGACCCGGACGCGGAGGAGCGCTTCAAGGAGGTGTCCCTCGCGTACGAGGTGCTGAAGGATCCCGAGAAGCGACAGCGCTACGACCAGTACGGCCCTGAAGGGCTGCGAGGCATGGGCGGAGGAGGCGGCGCCGGCGATCCGTTCGGTTCTGGCGGTGCCGGCCTCGGCGACCTGTTCGAGGCCTTCTTCGGCGGGGGCGGCGCTTTCGGTGGTGGTCGCGCCCGCGGGCCTGCCGGTCCGCCGCGCGGCGCAGACATGGAGACCATGGCCGACCTGTCGTTCGAGGAGGCCGTGTTCGGAGCCAAGACCGAGGTGTCGCTGCGGCTTCCGGTTCCCTGCGAGTCGTGCAGTGCGACGGGTGCTGCTCCGGGTACGTCCGCGAGCGTCTGTCCGCAGTGTCAGGGGACCGGCGAGGTTCGCCGAGTCCGCCAGTCGCTGCTCGGTCAGATGATGACGACGAGCGCATGCGGCCGGTGCAGCGCGATGGGGCAGATCATCGAGCGGTCGTGTCCGACGTGTCGGGGTGAGGGCCGCAAGACCGAGGCTCGCACGTACACGGTGGACGTTCCTGCTGGAGTCGACAACGGCTCGACGCTGCGCATGACCGGACGGGGCGCGGCCGGTCCCCGGGGTGGTCAGGCCGGCGATCTCTACGTGCATATCCGGGTGAAGGCCCACGAACGTTTCGAACGCGATGGCGCCGACCTCGTCCACGTGCTGGAGATCCCGATGTCGCAGGCGACTCTCGGCGCCCATTTGGCCTACGAGACGCTCGACGGTTCCGAGGACCTCCTCATCCCTGCAGGAACGCAGACCGGTCGGGTGTTCCGCCTCCGCGAGCGCGGCGTGCCGCACGTCAACGGCC
>JAYUDQ010000633.1:0-9541 GCA_043739745.1 Acidimicrobiia bacterium
GGGTCCGAAGATGGTGACGCGATAGGTCATCCCGGCCTCGAGCCCGGTGGCCTGTGCCTGCGTCGGCCAGTTCGCTGCGCCGGCCGGTCCGTAGTTCGGAGTGAGGTTCAGTGCGAGGTTCGAGAACCCCTGCGTGCGGATGGGTCGGGCTGCCGCAGAGGTGCCGTTCACGACCATGAGGGAGAGCGTCGCGACCGCGGCGACCGCGGCGACGAGGACCACGTCCATCCCTCGTCGGACGTGCCAGCGCATGTCCAACTGTAGGACCACATCGTTCGGGTCCCTACGCCGGGCTACGGGAGGCGGTCAGGCGCGTCTGGCCCCGAACGTGTTCCAACTCGTCAGTGACGGTGCCGGGCGGCGAGGGGCGGCGCCGAACCGGCCCGTGGGATGGCCGATGGGCAGGAGCGCAACGACCTCGTAGCGGTCGGGGATGGCCAGCAGTTCGCGGACTTCGGTCTCGTAGATCCGATGCAGCGTGGTGAGGCAGGTGCCGAGGCCGAACGCGCGGCAGGCCAGGATCAGGTTCTCGACGGCCGGGTACACCGATGCATAGACCGGGCCGACGTCCATGACGCCCTCCGCGTCCTCGACCGCCATAGAGATCTTCGGCACGAGCACGAAGATGAAGACCGGACTGGCCGCGATGTTGTGGGCGAGGTGCGTGGCCGCGGCGTCGTTGCGGGCCTTGCCGGCCGCGGCTGCATCGCTCTTCGGCGGCGGCGTCATCTTGGCGATCACGGGCTCGTAGCGGTCCCAGCCCTTGCGGTACAGCTCGCCGATGCGCTCCTTCTTCTCCTGATCGGTGACGACCATGAACTGATAGGGCTGGATGTTGCCGCCACTCGGGGCCTGCACCGCCGCGGCCAGGATCGCCTCGACGGTCTCGTCGTCGATCGGTTCGGCACTGAAACGCCGCATCATCCGAGTCGTCATCAATGACTCGTACAGCTCGGGGAGTTGGGGCTGGGGCTGGGGCATGGGACCTCTGGCTTCTGTGGAGTCGGATAGCGTCGACCATCATGCGCATGATCGACGAATCAGGGTTCACAACGCTTCGCTTCGAGCGCTACGACAAGGTCCTGAAGGTCATCATCGACAATCCGGCGAGCGACCTCAACGTCGTCGACGATGCGCTCCACTCCGACTTCACCATGCTCTTCGAACGGCTTCAGCACGAGCGCCAGGCGCGCGCCGTCCTGCTCACCGGGTCGAAGAAGGCGTTCTGCGCGGGCGGCGACTTCAACTGGTTCCCGACGCTCAACAACACCGAGAAGCTGGACCACCTCCGCCGCGACGCGAAGGCGATGATCTGGGACCTGCTCGACGTGGAGCTCCCGATCGTCTGCGCGCTGAACGGTCATGCAATGGGCCTCGGCGCGTCGATCGCGCTGCTGTGCGACACGATCTTCATGGCCGACACCGCCCGCATCGGCGACCCGCATGTGCGGATGGGCATCGTGGCGGGCGACGGCGGCACCGCCATCTGGCCGCTCGCGATCGGGCCCGCACTGGCGAAGCGCTTCCTGATGACCGGCGACGCGGTCACGGCCGAGGAGGCACTGCGCATCGGCCTCGTCACCCACGTCGTGCCCCGCGCCGAGCTCGACGACGCGGCCATGGCCTTCACCCAGCGGCTCGCGAACGGCGCCAGCCTTGCCATCAAGTACACGAAGCTGTCGGTCAACAAGCTCGTCAAGGACGCGCTCAACACGGCCTTCGATACGTCGATGGGGCACGAGATGATGACGTTCTTCAGCGCCGATCACAAGGAGGCACTGGCCGCGTTCTCGGAGCGCCGCGAGCCCAACTTCACGGGCTACTGAGCGGTGCCTCGACCGCGAACACCTTCGTAGTCGGCAGGCGTTGGATCTGACCCGCCAGCAAGGTCGCCCCGAAGGCCAGCCCGGCCAGCACGCACAGCATCGTCGTGTACCCGCCTGGCCCGCTGTGCAGCGCGCTGCCGAGGATCGGTCCGATCGACTGGGCGACGAGCGATGACAGCCCGACCCTCGCCGCGATCGCGCCATAGCTCGCCGAGCCGAAGAGGTCGGCGACGAGCGTCGCCCGCACGAGTGTGTACATCCCGCGAGAGACACCGGTACAGGCCACGAAGAGCGCAACGACGACCGGCCGCGTACTGATGGCCAGCACCGCAAGCGCGACGAGCTGGCTGGCGTAGACGAGGACCGTCAGCATGCGGGGTGCCACGACTCGGGCCAGGGGCGAGAAGATCACCCGGGAGCCGAGCTGCCACAGACCGGTGAGGCTCACGGCCGCAGCTGCGCTCCCCGCCTTCCAGCCGCGCTCCTGGAGGAACGAGAGCTGATGCGCGGTGAGTGCAGAGAACGTGATGCTGACCAGGAAGACAGCGCCGAGGAGGTACCAGAACCGGATGTCGCGCAGCGCATCGCCGAGCGACGATGACGCAGCCCGCACGGCGGGCGGAGGGTCGGGCGGGCCCGTAAGTACGAGTGCGTGCAGCGGAACGGTGATGCACACGAGCACCAGCGCGAGAACCCGAAGGGCCGGCCGCCATTCGAGGTTGCGGATCAGCCGCACCTCCAGCGGGATGAAGATCGTGCTTGCAAGACCAGCGAACAGCGTGACGATCGTGAGTGCCCGGGTCCGCCCTGCGCCATGGAACCATCGGGTGAGCACGACGAACGACGGGTCGTACAGCGTCGCACCCATCGAGATACCGATCAGGGCGAACGCCCCGTAAAGCGCGAGCGGCGAGTGCACGTAGGACCATGCCAGCACACCCGCGCCACCGAGCAGTGAGCCCACGGTCATGGCGAGCCGTGGGCTGTGCCGATCGAGGTGCCGGCCGATGACGATCCCGGTGAGCCCGGAGACGAGAAGGGCCAGCGAGTACGCGCCGGTGATCGGGAGCTTCGACCAGCCGAGCGAGCGTTCCATCGACGGGAGGAACACCCCGAACCCGTAGTACAAGATGCCGAACGACGTCGTCACCGAAATCGAAAGCGCGCAGACTATTGCCGTCGCACGCCGTCCCTCCTCCACGAACGGAGGAGGATAGGGGTTCGGCTACTTCTTCTTGGTGGTCTTCGTGGTCTTCTGCTTCGTGGTCGCCTTGTTCGTGGTCAGCGTGGCCTTGGTGGTGGGTGCCGCGGTAGCCGCCGGCGCGGTCGTGGCCACGGCCGCGGTGGTTGTGGGCGTCACCGTGGCTGCTGCACCGATGGTCGGTACGTCACCCGAGCCGGGGTTGATCTTCGCAAGGGCGCCCATCCCGAGCTTCACGAGGTTGGCGGGAAGCGGTGCATACCCGTTCTTCTCGGCCATCTTCTGGCAGCCGTTGAGGCCGTAGTTCAGGAAGGTGCGGAGCACGTCTGCTTTGGCCTTGTCCATCGATTGCGAGGCGATGAGGTAGGCCGTCGTCGAGATCGGGTATGCCTTCGGCGCCGTGACGTTGAAGTTCAGCAGGAGCGTTCCGTCGTCGTTCACGGTTGCTGCAGCGATTGCCTCGCTGACATTGGCCGGGTCCGGCGTCACGGCGGTGCCCGCAGTGTTGATGATCTTGCCGATCGCCAGTTTGCGCTCGGTGGCGAAGCTGGCCTCGGCGTAGGTGATGCCGTAGTTGCCCTGGTCACCGGCGAGGTAGTTGGTGACGCCATCGGAACCCTTCTGCGCGATGCCGTTCCCGGCCGGGACCGGGAACGTGCTCTGCGCGCCCTTCGTCCAGCCGCCCTTGCCGGCGGTGGACAGGTAGTCGGAGAACACGTTGGACGTGCCCGATGAATCGGATCGGACGACGACGCGGATCACCTGGTCCGGCAGGTTGGCGCCGGGGTTCTCCTTGGCGATCGCCTCATCGTTCCACTTGAGGATCGAACCGGCGAAGATCTTCGCCAGCGTCGGTGCGGAGAACTTGAGATCGGTGAGACCCGGGATCTTGTAGGTGACGGCGATGCCGCCGGCCGCGAATGCTATGTACACGAACTTGTTCTTGACAGTCGGCAGTTCGGCGCTCGTGAAGGGCACATCGGAGCCGCTGAAATCGAGCGTGCCGGCGATGAAGCCGCTGCGGCCGGCACCGGAGCCGATCCCCTGATAGGCAACGTTGATACCGAGGTCGTTCTTGAGATCAGCGCGGCACTGGTCCACGAAGTTCGAGACGAACGTCGAGCCGCCGCCGCTCACGGTGATGCCCTTGTCGAGGGTCACGGTCTCGGCCTCAGCGGCCACGGCACCGAGTGCTCCGAGGGCGAGCGCACCCGAGATGGCGAGGGAAGAAGTGGCGAGGAATCGCCTGGAAAACGTCACGGGAATGGCTCCTTGGGTGAGGGGTGTGGACGCCTGGCCGAGCGATCGGCCGCAGTGCGTCACGTGCAACCTACGGAGGCGATCTGACGACGGGACCGACGCCAGGTGACGCGGAGGTGAACGACGGCCGAAGCCTCGGGGAGGTGCTCAGCCGAAGCGGCCGTTCACGTAATCGTTGGTACGGGGATCGGTCGGGTTGCTGAAGACCTTCTCGGTCGGACCGGTCTCGACGATGTGGCCGGGCTTGCCCTCGGCCGCTAGGAAGAAGGCACACGTGTCCGAGACCCGCTGAGCCTGCTGCATGTTGTGGGTGACGATCACGATGGTGATGTCCTCGGCGATCTCCGCGATCGTCTCTTCGACCCGCCGGGTCGATGTCGGGTCGAGCGCCGAACAGGGCTCGTCCATCAGCAAGACCTCGGGCTTGACCGCCAGCGAACGGGCGATGCAGAGACGCTGCTGCTGTCCGCCCGAGAGCGACCCGCCGGGTGAGTTGAGGCGATCCTTCACCTCGTTCCAGAGGCTGGCCCGCGTGAGCGACCACTCGATCAGCTCGGCGCTGTCCTTCGGCTTCTTGCCCGTCAGCTTCAGCCCGGCGAGGACGTTCTCCGAGATCGACATCGAGGGGAACGGGTTCGGCTTCTGGAACACCATGCCGATTCGGGTGCGGATCTCGGCCGCACGCACGGTCGGTCCGTAGATGTCGACGCCACCGAGGCGGACCTCGCCACTGAGCGATGCACCGGGGACGAGCTCGTGCATCCGGTTCAGCGTCCTCAGGAACGTCGACTTGCCGCAGCCTGAGGGCCCGATGAGCGCGACCACCGTGCTCTTCGGGATGTCGAGCGACACGTTCTCGAGGACCTTGCGCTTACCGAACCAGCACGACACGGCGACGGCCTCGATGGCCCTGTCGGCGGGGTCGAGTGGGACCGAAACCGCGGCGGAGGTGGTCGTGGTGTTGGTGGCGGCGGTCGTGGTCGTGGTCGGCAGGATCGCCGATGTTCCCAGGTCGATCAGGTTGGCGGCGGTGCGGTTCGTGTCGATCACGGCGTCCATCTGGTTGGAGATCCTTTCGGGTTCGGTGCTCATCGAGAGTTCACCTCGCGTGCGCAGCGGGATGGTCGTTTGTGATCGGGCGCGACAGCACGAACTTCACCGCATCTTTCGAGGACGGCCGATGATCCGGGCGATGGTGAAGAGGGTCAACACGAGCAGGATGAGCACGAATGCGCCAACCCATCCACGGGTGACGGTGCTGCGGTTGGCGTTCGTGATCTGCTGGTAGATGAACAGCGGAAGGGACGACTGCGGCTTGCTCACCCCGTCCATGGTGACCACTTGGTCGTTGCCGAAGGCAGTCATCAGCAGCGGCGCGGTTTCGCCGGCGATGCGGGCGATGCCGAGGATGATGGCGGTGACGATGCCGGCACGGGCCGTGGGGAGCACGACCTGCATGACCGTTCGCCACTGCGGAGCGCCGAGCGCAAGCGACGATTCGCGAAGTCCCGGGTCGACGAGCTTGAGCATCTCCTCGCTCGTACGGGCCACGGTGGGCAGCATGAGAATCGCTAGCGCGAGCGCAGCTGCGAGGCCCGAGTAGCCCCGACCGACGACGAAGATCGCGTAGACGAAGAGGCCGGCGACGATGGAGGGAAGGCCGCTCATCGCGTCGACGATGACCCGTATGGCGGGGGCGAGGCGGCCGTTGATCTCGTGGAGGTAGACAGCAGTCAGCACACCGAACGGGACGGCGACGAACGAGGCCACGCCGACCTGCATGAGCGTGCCGATGATGGCGTGCTTGGCACCGCCGGCAGTTGCAGCTGCATCAGGCGAGAGGCCCTCGAGTGTCTTCGTGAAGAAGCCGGCCGAAATGCCACCGATGCCCTTGGCCGTCACGAAGACGAGGATCAGGATCAGCGGCCCGACGGTGAGGAGGCAGGCGCTTGCGATCGCAACGGTGACGACGCGGTCCGAACCCACGATCTTTCCGTGGGCACGCCGGGCCACGAGGTACACGCCGACCAGGAAGAGCACGAACGTGACGATGAAGTAGCCGAACGAACCGGACAGAGGCGTGAACGCCCACGCTGCTGCGGTGAAGGCGATTGTGGCCAACAGGGGCAGCACGATCTCGAGCGCATCGCTGAGCTTGCGGTTGATGACGCGCTTCGGACCGAGGGCCAGGCCCGCGGTCGACGTGGTGGCGCTCATGCCGTTGCACCCTTCGCGTTTGCGGCGCGTACGGCCTTCGGACGTCCCGAGCGCGTCACGACCGTGCGCGCGACCATGTTGATGAGCAGGGTGAGGATGAAGAGCACGAGACCGGCACCGATCAGCGCGCTACGGCCGTTGGTGCTCGCCTCACCGAATTGGTTGGCGATCATGCCGGCGATCGACGACCCACCCGGGCTGAGGATGCCGGTGGGAACCCGGAAGTCGATGCTGAGGATGAGCGCAACGGCGATCGTCTCGCCCATCGCACGTCCGAGGCCGAGCATCGCCGCACCCACCAGGCCGCTCTTGCTGAAGGGGAGGATCACGGTGCGGACCATGCCGGACTTCGTGCCGCCGAGAGCGAGTGCCGCTTCGCAGTGCGAGCGGGGCGTTTCGGCCATCACGGCCCGCGAGACCGACGTGATGATCGGCACGATCATCATCGCGAGGATGATGCTGGAGACGAAGATCGACGAGCCGAAGATCGGCACTTTCGTCTTGAAGATCGGGATCCAGCCGACGTAGTGCGTGAGCCAGTTCGCTGTGCCGTTGAGCTTCGGCTGCAGGAACTCCCGGCCCCACAGGCCGAAGATGATCGACGGCACGGCGGCCAGCAGGTCGATCAGCGTGATGAGGCCTCGACGCACACGTCGATGGGCGTACTCGTTGATGAAGAGGGCGGTGCCTACCGAGATGGGCAGCGCGATCAACAACGCGAGGATCGACATCACCACGGTGCCATACAAGGACGAGGCGATGCCGTAGACGGCCGGCGTGCCGTCGGGCGACCATTCGAAATGGGTGAAGAACCCGAAGCCGGCTTTGGCAATAGCGGGGCGGGCCTGGATGAGCAGGAAGACGGCGATGAGCCCCATCACCACGAGGCTGCTGGCGGCAGCACCCACCGTGATGCGACGGAAGATCCGGTCGCTCCTGTCATAGGCGCGTTGCAGGACCCGGGGCGAGTCGACAGCCGCCGGCAGCTCGGATTGCTCTGCATGGTCCACGGACGAAAGCCTTTCGCGCACAGGTGGTTCCGTTCTGGCCGATCGGTGAACGGAAGATGAACGGGACGGGAACGCTTCGCCTTGGAGCGGTTCCAGTCCCCCTCGACGCGCTCAGCCCCGGCGGTTCTCGCCGTTCGCGACATAGCGCATCCGCTGCGCCACATTCACGGCATGGTCGCCGAGACGCTCGTAGAACCGGCCGACAAGCGCAAGGTCGATGGCCACGGGCATGGGCAACTCGGCCTCGACGATCTCGGCGATGAACATGGCGTGCAGCTCGTCGAGCTCGTTGTCGTAGGTCCGCATATGAGTGACGGCATCGGGGTCGCGCATCTCGTATGCGCCCGCAGCCTGACGCCACAATGCCCCGCCGACGCCGCCCATCCGCTCGATGAGCCCACGCATCCGCGGGGGCAATGACTCGCCGACGCCGCGGATCGCGCGCTTCGCAATGTGCTCGACAAGATCGCCGCTGCGCTCCAGTTCCGGCACGATACGCAGCATGCCGAGCAGGTAGCGCATGTCGTTGGCGACGGGTGCCTGGAGAGCGAACTGGCGCTGCACGAGCTCCTCGATCTCCAGGTACAGCTCATCGACGAGCGCATCGCGGGCGATGAGGCCCATAGCGGAATCGCGATCGCCCGAGAGCAAGGCGTCGGTCGCACCGACCAGCCCGTCGGCAACCAGCGCAAAGAGCTCGGAGACCTTGGTATGGATCTCCGCCAACTCGACAACAGGGTCTCTGGGCGAACGGCTCACCCTGTCGAACCTAGCCACTGGGATCTTCCTCCTCGGACCACATGCCCGTTTTCGCTCACTGTTCACCGCCCGTTCAGGCGACGGTTGCTTCGTTCGCCATGCGCTTCGGGCGACGCCACCCAACATGTTGCGGATAATTGACTCAATATCTTCTGAGTGAAATGATCCCCGTATGCCTGGACCGAATGCCGACGCATCCGTCATCCGCCGTGCAGCCGGACACGCCGCCCTCGGCGACCCGGCTCGACTCGCCGTGGTCGACGCACTGGTCGCTTCGGATCGCACCCCGACCGAGCTCGGACATCTCATCGGGATGCCGTCGAACCTTCTCGCCCACCACCTCGACATGCTCGCCACGGCCGGTCTCATCGGCCGGTCTCGTTCCAGCGGTGACGGACGCCGGCGCTATGTCCATCTCGTTCACGATGCACTGCCCGGCTTCGCCATCGGCGCCGGGCTCGCGCCGCAACCGGCGCTGTTCGTCTGCACCCAGAACTCGGCGCGCTCCCAGCTGGCGGCGGCACTGTGGACGGCGATGACCGGGGCGAGGGCGTCGAGTGCCGGCACCCGACCGGCCCGACACGTGCACAAGCTGGCGGTGGCTGCAGCGAAACGGGCCGATCTCTTCCTCCGCGACGTCCGACCGCGCCATCTCGACGACATCACGAGGAAGCCCGCACTCGTGATCACCGTCTGCGATCAGGTGCACGAGGAGCTGCACCCGCCTGCTGCATGGCTCCACTGGTCCGTCCCCGACCCAGTGGAGGACGGGCACGCCGCTGCGTTCGATGCCAGCATCCAGGACCTCCGCCGGCGGATCACCTCGCTCATCGCTCCGGTCGCCGCATGAACGACGAACGGCTCGCCCTCGCCCGCAAGCTCACTGCAGAGGCTCTCGGCACTGCGTTGCTGATCGTCGCCGTGGTCGGCTCCGGGATCATGGCGCAACGCCTCTCACCTACCGACGTCGGCTTGCAGCTCCTCGAGAACGCGGGCGCGACGGCCGGCGCGCTGATCGGGCTCATCCTCATGTTCGGCCCCGTCTCCGGCGCCCATTTCAACCCCGTCGTCACACTGTCGTTCCGCTACTTCGGGCACCACACAAACGGGGAGGCCGGCGCCTACATCGGCGCCCAGGTCGTCGGCGGGTGCGTCGGCACCGTCGTCGCAAACCTCATGTTCGAGCTCGATGCCGTCAATGTCGCAACGAAGGTCCGCTCGTCGGGCGCACTCTGGCTATCCGAAGTCGTGGCCACGGTCGGGCTGCT
>JAYUDQ010000634.1:0-3756 GCA_043739745.1 Acidimicrobiia bacterium
GTCTCGGGTGGTCAGTTCCAGGCCTTCGAGGACATCTTCGCAGCGTTCGCATGAGCACATCCGTCTCGCCAACAGACGCGCTCGCAGCCGCCGGAGGTCCACTCACGCTGGCCGAGATAGAACGCGCGCATGCCTTGCTGTCGGACAGAGTCGTCCGCACACCAAGCGTTCCCTGGGTCGGGTCGGATCTCGCCTCGATGCTCGCCCTCGGCACCCGGGTCACGGCGAAGCTCGAGCTGCTTCAGAAGACCGGCAGCTTCAAGGCCCGCGGCGCGCTGCTGAACGTGCTCGGCCTCGGTCCCGAACAACGTGCCCACGGCATCACCGCCATCAGTGCCGGCAACCACGCCGTGGCCGCCGCCTACGCCGCAGCCGAGGCCGGGGTGTCCGCAAAGGTCGTGATGATCGCGACGGCAAACCCCCGCCGCGTGGAACTGGCGAAGCGCTACGGCGCCGAGGTCGTCTTCGCCGAGAATGCGCATGTCGGCTTCGCACTCGTCGAGAAGATCGCCCATGACGAAGGCCGGACGCTGATCCATCCCTTCGAAGGGCGGACGACGGCGATGGGCACTTCGACCCTCGGCTTCGAGTTCATGAGCCAGGTTCCGGGCCTCGATGCCGTCATCGTGCCCATCGGCGGCGGCGGCCTCTGCGCAGGTGTCTCCAGCGCGGTCAAGGCCATGAACCCGGGTTGCCTCGTGCTCGGCGTCGAGCCGGAGGGGGCCGACTCGATGACCCGGAGCTTCGCCACCGGCGAGCCACAGGGCATCGACGCGGTGCGGACGATCGCCGACAGTCTCGGCGCGCCATACGCCCTACCGGTCACGTTCGAGATGTGCCGCCGCAACGTCGACAAGATCGTCCTCGTGTCCGACGATGCCCTGCGGGCGGCCATGCGCATGACGCTTCTGGACATGAAGCTGGCTGTCGAGCCGGCAGGCGCGGCCGCGCTGGCCGCGCTCGTCGGACCGCTACGCGACGAACTGGCCGGCGCCCATGTGGGGCTGATCGTGTGCGGGGCGAACATCGACGTGGCGACGTACGCGCGCCTCATCACGGAGTAGCTGGTTGTCAGTGAAGCGGGGCGGTTCGCTGACACTTCCCAGATCGAAATGGCCCTGTCCAGCACAAAACGCCAGGTCGAATTCGTGGTTCCGGCCCCGGCCTGTCAGCCAACCGCCCCGCTTGAGAATCGAACGCAGAAGCGACCGTTCTCCGCCGCGCGTCAGGGCCGCACGACGGCGGAGAGCAGCGCCTGCAACTTGAGCTGCGTCTCCTGCAGCTCTGCCGCCGGGTCCGAGTCGTTGACGATCCCACCTCCCGCGAACATGCGAGCCCGGTTGCCTTGTATGCGCGCAGATCGTAAGCCCAGAGCCCATTCACCGTTGCCCGCGGCATCGACCCAGCCGACCGGCCCGGCATAGGTGCCGCGGTCTTCCGGTTCGAGCTCGGCGATGACGCGCAGCGCTTCGGCGGTGGGCGTGCCGCCAACCGCAGGGGTGGGGTGCAGTACGGACACGAAGTCAAGGGCGGTGAGCGCCGTGCCGTCGGCGACATGGGCGGCATGCAGCGATCCGGTGATCAGCGTGCCGAGGTGCGACACGTTGCGCAGTGGCACGATCGACGGCGTCCGCGGCACGTCGAGCTCGTCGCACAAGGGCCGCAGCACCGAGGCGATGCGGTCGATCACCAATGAGTGCTCCCACCGATCCTTCGTCGACGCAAGAAGCCCGGCTGCGAGGGCAGCATCGGTGTCCGGGTCACCGCTGCGGGCGACGGTGCCGGCGAGGGGATGGGCCCGGACTTGCGAGCCCTTGCGGGCCACGAGCAGCTCAGGGCTGGCCCCGACGAAGCCTTCGACCGAGAACACCATGCAGCTCGGGAACAGGGCCTGCAGCCGACCGAGGATGTCGCCGATCACGAGCTCGCTCGTGGCCACGACGTCGACTGCGCGGGCCAGCACCACCTTGTCGAGGCCGCCGCGACGGATGCGCTCGACCGCGGTCGAGATGATCTCGCACCACGTCTCGTGCGACACGACCGAATGAAGATCGAAACCGTGCGGCGACCATCGGGGCTCGCGGGTGGCGACCAGGACGGGATCGACCCACGCCGGTCGATCGACCGGTCGGATCTGCGTGCACCAGGCGCTGCCATCGCCGGACTTCGCGACGATGACTTCGGGGACGACGAGGGAACCGGCATCGGTCGGGGTGAACGCGAGCGCGCCGATGGCCAGCGGGCCTGAGCCGGCGCGGTGCAGCGGATCGTCGGTCGTGATGCCGTGCAGGGCCTTGGCGACCGCTCGCACGTCGCTCGTCCCGCGGGGGAGCGGGATGCGGAGCGACTCGCCGCGGGCCGCGACACCGACACCCTCTCGAACGAAGAGCAGCCCATCGTCGCCCGCGAACGCGAGCAGGTCGAGCTGCTTCGCCTCGACGTCGGAAAGCGCCCGGGTGGTTGCCCGGAGGTCTTCGGCGCCGATCACGGCCGTGCGGCCCGCGCTGCTCGCGTGCCGACGATGAGCTGGGCGATGCCGCCTTTCAACAAGTGGCGCTGCACGCCGGAAAAACCCGCAGCGCGCAGACGATCGAGCATCACGGGCGGATCGGGAAGGTAGGCGAGCGACTTCGGGAGGTAGCGGTATGCCGTGGGATCGCTCAGCAGGCCGCCGATGCGAGGGACGATCTTGCCGAAGTAGATGCCGTGCCCGAAGCGCAGCACAGGGTTCGGCGGCGTGGCGGCGTCGAGGAGTGCGATTCGCCCGCCGTCACGTATGACCCGACCGAGCTCGTCGAAGAACTGCCCGAGGTCGGTGAAGTTGCGTAGCGCGAAGCCGCAGGTGACCCCATCCACCGCAGCGTCGCCGACGGGTAGCCGCAGTGCGTCGGCCTGGGCCAGCGGGGCGGTGGTCTTCGCGTGGTGGAGCATGCCGAACGAGAGGTCCATGCCGATCGCCGTGATGCCAACACGCTGGAGATCCCGGCACAGGTCACCGGTCCCGGCCGCAAGGTCCAGCACGGTCGAGCCGCCCGGCAGGGCCAGAGCCTTCACCGTGCGCCTCCGCCAGCCGACGTCCATGCGGAACGTCATGACCCGGTTCACGAGGTCGTATCGGGGGCTGATCGTGTCGAACATGTGGCGCACGGCAGCGGTCTTCGCCGCACCTTCGGGCAGCCCGGCCGAGAGGTCGATGGCGGGCGCAGGCGTCGGCGTTTCGGGCGGGGAGTCGACGGCGGGAGGCACAGCCGAGAGCGTAGGGGTGCGCGGGCGCGTACTGCGATCACAAGGCCGTGGCGGGTTCGTGCGGGATTGCGCGTCCGGCCGCTCCGCGCCTCAGCGGTCGAAGAGAGCCTCAGCGGTCGAAAAGAGTGGCGATGTCCAGCGTGAAATCAGGGAGTTGCGCGCTGGTGAGCGCCTCACCGTTGTGGAGCTCGAGCTCGACGTCGAAGTCCGCGGCTGAGGGGCCGGTGCGGCGGTAGACGAGAACGCAGTCGGCCGCGGTGTCCACCAACCACAGCTCGGGGAGACCGGTGCGCTCGTAGACGCGCTTCTTCTTGCCGATGTCGTAGCGCCACGTGGATTCGCTGCGCACCTCGACCGCGACGTCGGGTGGCCCGACGAGGCGGGTGGCGTCTCGGGCCGGGCGACGGTCCTCCCGGACCCACCACAGGTCGGGTGCGAACACGTTGTGGTCGTCGAGGCGGTGGTCGACCTCGATGTTGGCGAACCCGCGTCCGTCGCCGCCGCGGCACC
>JAYUDQ010000635.1:0-3750 GCA_043739745.1 Acidimicrobiia bacterium
CACGAGCACCCGGACCTATCCAGACACACGCCACGAGAACATCGCTCGCGCCGCCCGCGACGCGCTCACCGACTACGCCGTCATCGACCCCGCGTTCGCGCTGCGCGACCCGAACACGTTCAACGACCCAAGCGCCGCCTGGCGGGCCCAGACGCTCGTGCGCTACCTGACCCACTCGTTCCGACCCTTCGAGCTGTTCTCCGCATCGCCGGCCGCCGACACCCCGATGGCGGAAGTCCTCGACACCGTCGAGGACCTACTCGGCCTCGAATGTTCAATCCCCTTTCAAGGTCACTCGAGGCGTGCAGTGAGCAACCGCGCAGGCACGCGCGTGTGCGAGAAGCAGCGCTCGATGTCAACGCCGCAAAGTGACGTCGGATGACGCCCCATCTGCCGCTCGGTCTCAGCCCGCATGTTCGGTGAGAAATAGTCAAGACCTGTGGATTGGGTTGGGGGCGGCGTGCCTTCAGGGTTCAGGTTCGGTTGGTCATGTCCTCCTGGCGGGCTTGGTGGTTCGGGTCCGGAATTGGTCGGGTGTGAGGAGGTCGGTGATCGCAATCGGCTCGTCGCAGCATGGGTATAGGCCCCCGGGGCCAAGCCGGCGGCACCACGTGTTGCACTCCTCGCAGCGCTGCTGGCCGAGGTAGCGGGCGTCGCACTCCGGGCAGACGTACACCGTTGGCCGACGCGGTTGCGTCAGGGGCGGTGCAACACGATCGCCAATGCGTCATCCTGCAGGCGTCGTCGTGAGTGTTCGAGAGCGGCATCTATCGCCGAATCAGCAACTGCTTGCGCCCCGACCCCGCCATGCAGGCGCAAAGCCCTCAGCACGACGTCTTGTGGAATGAACTCGCCGTTCGATGATCGGGCTTCGGTGATTCCATCGGTATACGCGACGAGGAACGAATTGCGATCGATGTGGCGCCGATGAGAATCCCGCATTGTCCATACGCCTACTCCGAATATTCGGTGCGTGGTCAACCATTCCTCTGCGACCCCACCATGTGAAACGATGACGGGCGGGTGACCTGCGTTGATGTACTCGCAATCGCCCGAGATCGGATTGAGACTGATCAAGACTCCGCTGGCAATCGTAGCCATCTCGAGAACGGACTCATTTACGGCAGAGGCGAGCTGATCCAAACTGATTCCAGCAGTCCACAATGCCGCCAATTCAGTCTTGATCCGTAAGGCCTGCAGCGCGGGACCGGGCCCGTGACCTGCCATGTCGATGACGCTCAAGAGGCACGATCCGTCAGCACGGCTCAACAGTCCGCACACGTCACCCGGAAGCGCACCGAACGCTGCGCTCTGTCGGAATCCGACATCCCATCCGGCCGGCGGTTTGGGGAACGGCGTCAGTTGACTCGTGAGTGTGTCAGCGATGAGGTAACTCTCCTTGTCAGCTTCACTGGTCCGCCGAGCCGCAAGGAGCGCCTCGGTGGCCTCCGTCTCGAATCGCTCAGCGGCACGCAAAGGCAACATGACCAGTAACCCCAGCGCCAACACCTGGCTGATCGCAACAATCGATTGCGCAAGACGGGCGTCTGGTATGCCGCGCTGCAGGGCAACGGATGCTGCGGTCAGCAAGATCGGCGCAGCAACCACGGCAACAATCAGTTGCCGGCCTAGTCGGGCCGTCGAACCGCCATGAGTAAGTCGGGCCAGGAGCCCGGTCGTCGGCCTCGCCAGGAGTACGGCAAGACCGAGCAATGTCAGTGCGATTGCGGTGTGGAGTGCCATTCCGACGATGACGAAGGAGGTGCCAAGCGTGCTTCGATCGACACCGAGGAGATACCCAAGGATTGCCGCCGCCCCGATCGCCACTGTGCCGATGGCCAGTCCTTGAGAGAGTTGCGGTGCTCGACGGGCGCAAAGGAGAGCCCCAGCGACACCGATACAGACAAGCGCAACGCAGGTCTCGGGGACAGGACGCCCCGCGATCCGCGTCGTCGCCTGGATGAACGGCCTGTCGGGCCATAACGCCTCCAACCAAGTCGAACCGGCGGTCGCGAAGTGAAGCGCAAGGGTCGCGAAGCCGTACGCCGCCACAATCGCGAAACCCGCCACTGCAGCCAGTCGTTCTCGGTTCCGTGGCGAACTCGCAGCCATCGCCGAAGCTCCGCCGACCAAGAATGCCAACGCTGCATTGGGATACATCGGCGGCAAGGACGGATACAACTGCACCGCCGCTTTCCAACGCATCACGTAACCCGCCAATACGCCGAGGCCGAGAAGCGCTGTGGACGCTGCCGCCACACGCGATATCGCAACCATCTGGAACGTCAAACCAACGACGAAGCGCGGCCGATCAACCCCGAAGCTGCCTGCTCGAGCTTCCATCGCTATCGCTCAGCTCGGCTCAGATGGAACGGGAGCCGAGCGATAGCGGCGGCCGGTTTGTCGCCAACACAGCCCTTCACCGGGAAATCGGCCATCAGGAGAAGTTACTGGCTGCGCCGCGCTCCGCCAACACCTCGTCAGGCGACGACCAGGCTCACCTGCACCGTGGCCGACAGTGACCCGGATGTGCCGGTGATCTGTAGCGGGAAGCTGCCTACGGGAGTCGCCGCTGTTGTCGCCACGGAGATGGTGGCCTGCGACGCAGTCTGCTGGGTGACCGTAGCGGTGGCGAAGGGCGGCAGGTTCTTGACCACGAAGTTGATCGTGGAACTGAATCCGCCGCTCGGCGTGATGGCCACGGTGTACGTCGCCGCGGCGCCGGGGGCAACCGGGGCCGAGGTCGGTGTCGCGCTGATGCCGAAACCACCGACTGTTCCCTTCTCGACGACGATGGTGAGCACAACGCTGTGCACGAACGAGCCGCTGATCCCGGTGAGTGTCACCTTGTACGTACCGGTGGGCGCGGCCGCCGAGGTCTGCACTCGCATGGTTGTGAGCCCGTTCGACGGATTGGGGTCGAACAGCACGCCCGCCGCAGTCGGGAGGCCGGTTGCGGTGAAGGTGACATCGGGGGCGAACGCTGAAGGGGAACCCGCGAGCGGAATGACGTTCACCGCTGCTACGGCATCGTTGCCGGCCGGGATGGTCACTGCGGTCGGTGCGAGGCTCAACGTGAAGTCTCCAATGCGCCTCACGATCAGCTGCACGGCCACGGCACGCGTGGTCGAGCCCGCTTGACCGATGACGCTCAGCAGGTAGGAGCCAGACGGCGTTGTGGCCGACGGGGTCACCGTCAGGGCGCTTGGGCCGTCTGTGGGCGTGGGTGCGAACACGGCGTTGACACCTGTCGGCAGGCCGTCGACGCGCAGGTCGACCGTCCCTGCGAAGCCACCGGATCGGTTGACCACAATCGCGTACTGGGCGGGCGCACCCGGCGCGACTGTCTTCGTCGTATCCGTGACTGCGAGCGTGAACTGCGGCGCGACCGTCGTGCTCGCCGACGGAGGTGTCGTGGTCGTGGTGGGCTGCGGCCGGGCGGTCACATTCAGGCGGAACAACGCCTCTTTCGTGGTGCCACCGCTGCGGCCGCGCAGGATGAACACGCCTGAGTTCGTGTTCGCGAACGGCGGGACCGTGATGTCCAAGCGCAGTCGGGTGGCGCTCTGGGCGATCACACGGCCGGTGAAGCGGTCGGTGAGGTTGGCGAAGTCGAACACCACGGCACCCCGGAACGTCTTCGAAGGCAGCACATCGAGGGTGTAGGTCGCCGTCTCGCCGGCGGTCACCGCCTGCGCATCCTGAACGAATCGCACGTCGAAGTCGGCAGGAATGGCAAGCGTCGCCTTC
>JAYUDQ010000636.1:0-3729 GCA_043739745.1 Acidimicrobiia bacterium
AACTGCTGTCATCAGATAGCGGCACTCCTCAAGGCGGGGATGCGCCGAGAACAGTGCGTCAAGCAACTACGCGCCCGACCAAGTGCGCCCCTCAACACCAGACATTGGCGCAATCATCGGGTTGCACATCGGTGTCTGGTCCGACGGCGTCGAGGTCGATGTTGGCGATCCGACGATCATGAAGCCAACCCCGGCCATGACTGCCGCCTTGAGACCGCCAAAGGCTTGGTGCCGATGCCGCCCCCAGCACTGCTGCCACAGCCATGTTGCGGCGGCGGCGTCGTTCTTGCAATCCGTTTTACCAATCATCAACGAGCGGCGTACGGAACCTGCGCTCCGGCCGAGCTCGATCGACGCAATCGTCACGCTGTTGTTACGACGCATACAGCAACCAGTAGCACCGGATAACTGCCAGTCGGTCGGCCGGGCGGCTGAGGCGCCGCGACGATGCCGGCCCCCGCGGGGAGACCGGGCTGATCACGGGCATCCAGAATTCGGTTGACCTCACTTTGAGACAAAGGTGCCATCGCAGCGGAGCGACGGAGTCCCTCGATGTCATGCACGGTCAAGTCAACACGAGATCATTATCGAACTAACGTTCGCTAGCTGCGAGTTGGGGCGTTGGTCGCGCTCGTCTTCGGTGGATTTCGTATCGTGCGATGTGGTGACATGTCGTGATGTACCTCCCGAGCCACTTCCAGGAAATCGACCCAATAGTGCTCCGTGATGCCGTGCGCGGGCTGGGCCCGGGTGAACTGGTCACCGTTGGGTCGCAGGGGCTGGAGGCGTCTGTCGTACCGTTGCTGATCGACGACGGTTCCACGCTGTTGACCGGTCATCTGGCGCGGGCCAACCAGCAGTGGAAGCGTGCAGATCTGAGCGTGCCGGTGTTGGTCATCTGGCGTGGGCCTGACGCGTACATATCGCCCAGCTACTACCCATCGAAGCGAGAGCACGGCAAGGTCGTGCCAACGTGGAACTACATCTCTGTGCAGGCACGTGGAACGCTGACCATTCACGACGACCCGACGTGGGTTGGTCAGCTCGTACGTTCGCTGACCGAATGGCACGAGGCCCAGTTCGAAACTCCGTGGACGGTGGATGACGCCCCGCCAGAGTTCATCGAGACGCAACTGAAGGCGATCGTCGGCATCGAGATACAGATCACCTCTCTCGAAGGCAAATGGAAGCTGTCGCAGAACCGCCCTGAGTCAGATATTGCCGGTGTGATCAGTGGACTCGACCAACGTGGTCCGCTCACGAACGAGATCAAGGTCGCTCAGGCGGTGGCTGCGGCTTCGGGCGTCTTGAAGCCGACCTGATCGACGTTCGCACCCCGTCCGGGGTGTTGAGCGAATGGTCGAAGTTTGGCCGGCGAGACGGACAGTTCGCGTTTTGGGCTTCGAGGCGGTCCAACGCGCAGAGATCCGAAGCATCCCGATCGGTGTTGTCCGATCGGGCCCGCTGAAGCTGCTCCGATGCCGCATACGGAGCAAGCCCGAGCGGAGGTTGAGCCGTACAGCCCGCGCAATCACGGCCGAGCCGTAGTGTTACCGACCTGATTGTCTGGTGAGCGGTGGTGCTGTTCCGGCCGTGCTCTTTGAACATGGCTTGTTGGGAGGTCGATACTGGGAGTTGCTGCGGATGTCGTGTTGGCTGCGATGATCGCGGTGATGGCAGTCGTGTGGCCGTGCCGAGAGCCGGTCGAGACCTACATCGGTGCCGGACGCAGTGTTGGTGTTCCCGTGCTGAACTGCCCGCACTGTCGGGCCACGCTTGCGCCTGGCGGCGGTTACCGTCGCCAACTCCGCTGGCGCAATCAAGCCACCTTGTATGGGGCGGTCATGTCGCGGCGTCGACGATCACGAACTGGCAGCGGGCCGCGTTCAAGCGGATCGGAAGGATGCTCTGATA
Organism: Acidimicrobiia bacterium; assembly: GCA_043739745.1. Taxonomy (GTDB): domain Bacteria; phylum Actinomycetota; class Acidimicrobiia; order Acidimicrobiales; family JANYDT01; genus JAYUDQ01. Next base: position 1,915 of record JAYUDQ010000636.1, read on the forward strand.
CTCGGCCGAGTAGTACCAGCTCTCCGCAGCGGCGCGTGAGGGGAATTCGAGCACGGCGATGCGCTCGAAAGGCATGTCGCCTTCCAACACTGTGAACGTCCCGCCTCGGACCAGGAATCGTCCGCCGTGGGCGTCGATCGTGGGCGACACCTGACTGCGGTACTTTTCGTAGGCCTGGTGGTCGTCGATGTTCTCGTACACGATGCAGATCGCCTTCATTGCGTCCCCCTCGGTTCGTTGGATGTGGATCCGATCTCTTTGCGCGAGCCGCAGGCCGTCTGCGCCCGGTGCATGGTCCGCGACGAATGTTTGGCGGCCGCCATCGACGGCGACGAATCCGGGATCTGGGGCGGAACACCCAGGCTGCAACGAACGACGCTCCGCATGGCCGCATCGGCGCTGCCCTCGGCCCGTGACCTGGAGGGAGCACGGCTACTTGATCCCGAACTTGCGGCCCAACTTCGCTCGCCGCCCGGATCGTGTCGTGGGGATGCCCGTCGCCCGCGTCAGCTTACGTTTTGCCGCTGTGATCCCGAGCGCACGTTTCCACGAAAACGACAGTCCTGGTCCCAGCCTCATGATCTGCCTCCCCCGATTCGTTGTTGATGTGCGCTCGGAACCCGGTCGGCCCCGAGTGGGCGGGTTGCTCACCGAGCCGCGAATGCGTTCCACATGAAGACGACGCGAAGGCTGCGAGCCCCACGGCGATGAGATTGTTCTTGCCTGGAAGTAACGGGGTTGCGGCAAGTACGAAGAACACGACGGCGACGAGAAAGAAGATCGCCTGGACCGTCGGACTCATTGCGCTGATTGCAAGCATGGTTGCTCTCCTCACTCGTGGATTGACCGGAGCATACGCCCTCACGGAACGCGTGTACACCAAGTGTTGAACCATCTGTGAACTGGTGTTATGTGAGCAACGCTCGACATGCAGCCCGTTGCAAGGCGCGGGCCTCCGACAGGGCGAACAGTCGGAGGGAGCCGGACGTTGGATCAATGGGGGTTGATCGACAAACGCCGCATTCCAATGTGGCGGGGACCACGCCGGAACGCTTGCCACTCTGATGCCCTGGCGGCGATGCGATTAAACATTGTCATCTTGCGTCGGGTCGAGAACGCGGGGGCGCCGGCCGAAGCCGAGCCCTCTCAGGCGGGCATCCATCGAGCCTCTACCGAGCCTCTACTTCGTCGTTTTGGTCCTGATCCGGATCGGCTATGGTGACCGAATCGTCGCCGGGGGGCTTCGGGATCGGAGGATCGAAATGTCGCACGCCGTTGTCATGCAGGTGAAGCTGCCCGAGGGGGTCAGCCCAGAGGAACGAGAGCGAGTGCTCAACGAGCAGATCATTCCCAATGCCAAGCAACAGTCCGGCTTCCAGAAAGGTGTTTGGATGCGGTCGGCTGACAATACCGGCGTTGGGATGGTCGTGTTCGATACCGATGAGCACGCCCGTGCCGCAGTGTCGAACCTCCAGCCGCCGCCCGGCGGGCCAGTGGTGACCTCGTGCGCCACCGCCGTTCGACGACGTGACACCCCACGCCTGCACTGTTATCGCCAGCGGTGCAGGACAGCAGCGGAGGGGTACCTCTCACGATGTCGACGGCGTTGGCGAGGGGTTAGTGGGTGAAGTCGGACACTGCCAGGTCTCATTCGGCTGTTCGGCTTGGAAACGGATGTAGGACGACTTCGGGCGCTTCTTCGGTTCGGGGTGACGAGCTGCTGGCGGGTCAGAACTCGCGCGATCGTCGACACCGACACGGTCATGTTGTGGTGGTGTTGAAGATGCCAGGCGATCGTGTCCGGGCCGGCGTCGA
>JAYUDQ010000637.1:0-3728 GCA_043739745.1 Acidimicrobiia bacterium
CGTAGGCGCGGCTGGTGTGGACGGCACTGTTCGCACCTGCCGCTGTGGCCGACTCCTGCAGGAGGTACCGCACCCGCTCGTCGAGCACGGTGCGGTCGACCTTGCCCGAAGGTGTGTGTACGAACGAATCGACGGCGAGGATGCGGGACGGCACCATCAGATCGGGCAGGCGGGCGCCGAGATCGCGGCGGATGTCGTCCTCCCAGGCCCGGTCGCCCTTCGCGTCTTGACCGGATGGTCCAGCGGGACGCACGACGAGGGCGACGAGTTTGTCCGACCCGTGCTCGTCCTCGGCTCGGTGGAGCACGACGACTGCCTGTTGCACCGAGGCGTGGGCCGACAGTGCGGCCTCGATCTCGCCCAGTTCGATGCGGTGACCCCGCAGCTTCACCTGCGTGTCGATCCGACCATGATATGTGTACGTACCATCAGAGGAACGCTTCGCCAGGTCGCCGGTCCGGTAGCAGCGCTCGGTCCGGCCGTCGACAGGAAGCTGCACGAAGCGCTCGGCGGTGAGGTCGGGTCGGCCGGCGTAGCCACGCCCCACGAAGTCGCCGATGACGATCAGCTCGCCTGCGACGCCGTCGGGAACGGGTTGCAGCTCGGTGTCGACGACCATGGCACGGACCCCGGCCACCGGCTGCCCGATCGGAACCGTCGCGCCTTCGAGCCGGTCGACCGGCTGTGCGAGCGACCAGATGGAGCACTCGGTGGGGCCGTAGATGTTGGTCAGTCGACCGACACCGGCGGCGAGAAGTTCGTGCGCGAGCGATGTGGACAGCACCTCGCCGCCCACGAGGACGTGATCGACGCCGCGCAGCGACCGGCGATCGTCCGGGTCGGCAACCATGAGCACCGCTCTCGTCGGAGTGCACTGAATATGCGTCACGCCGGCCGACTCGATGAGGGCGCCGAGCCCGTCCTGCAGGCCGGCTGCGCTGTCCCGCTCGGGCGCAACCGCGACGGTCCGGCCGACGGTCAGCGGCCAGAGGAACTCGGTGAGCGACGCGTCGAAGGCGATGGTGGAGTGGAACAGGTGGACGGCAGGCCGATCAACCGAAGCCGGGCCGGCGACGTCCGCCCACGCATCGAGGATGCAACACAGGTTGGCGTGCGTGATCTCGACACCCTTCGGCCGACCTGTCGAGCCCGACGTGAACAGGATGTAGGCGAGTCCATCGGGATCGACGTCAACCTCGGCTGCGGGGCCTCTGCGTTCCACGCGTAGATCCGCGACCCCGGCGACCTTCGGCGACCTCGGCATCGCCGCGACCCAGCTCGGCACGGAATCGTCGTCGGTCACGATCAGCGACACCTCAGCGTCGGTGACCATTCCGATGAGTCGCGAGGCCGGCAGCTTTGGATCGAGTGGGACGTAGGTCGCGCCAACCCGGAGCACGGCGAGGAGGGCGGCGACGAGGTCGGGACTGCGGCGCAGGAGAAGCCCGACCCGGTCCCCCGGCCCGACGCCCCGGCCGGCCAGGCCTGCCGCGAGGCGATCGCTGCTGAGTTGGAGCGCAACGAAGCTCGTCGCAACCCCCGCGAAGCGCAGCGCATCCCGGTCCGGGGACCGGATCGCCCACTCGCCGACGCGGACCTGGGCCGGGACGAGCCGCGTCCGAAGGCCCACAGGCCCATCGGTGGCGGCGGGGGTGGCAGTGTTCGCGTCGTCGGTCATCGGCAGTCCGTCGCTGACGGCGAATGTCGGTGCCCGGACGGTGGCACCCGACAGTTCATCGACACAGCTTCATCGACAACGACGGGAGGGAGCTTTACGTGCGAAGGGCGGGGCCGCAAGGGGAATGCTGAACGGTGCCTTCGGCGTGGCGGCATCGGCGGCCCCGGAGTGCAGTCCTCGGGCGCAAGTAGCTTCTCTGGCGTGCCATCGACCAGCGCCGTGTCCGCCACCGGGGAGTCTCAGGAATCGGCCGACTTCGACGTGGTCGTTGTCGGCGCAGGTCCTGCAGGATCCGCTGCTGCGCTCACGCTGGCCCGCCTCGGCCGGCGCGTCTGCCTGCTGGAGCGTGGTCCGTTCCCGGGTTCGAAGAACGTCTACGGCGGTGTCATCTATGGACGCATCCTGGACCAGCTCGTGCCCGATTGGTGGGAGCACGTCCCCTTCCAGCGCTGGGTCACCCGGCGAGGGACCATGCTCCTCACCGAGCATCAGAGCCTCTGCATCGACTACCGGACCACGACCTGGGGCAAACCGCCCTACAACGGGTTCACCGCCTACCGGCCGGACTTCGACCGCTGGTTCGCCGAGCAGGCCGTGGCTGCGGGCGCGTCCCTGGTCACGTCGACGACGGCCACCGGCCTCGTACGCGACGGCCGCGGGATCGTTGCCGGTGTCCGGACCGACCGCGAGGGCGACCTACGGGCCAAGGTCGTCATCGCCTGCGACGGCGTCAACTCGTTCCTCGCCAAAGAGGCCGGGCTGTACACGCACACGGAGGCGTCGCACTTCACGCTCGGGGTCAAAGAAGTGCTCTCGCTTCCCCGCGCCGAGATCGAGTCGCGCTTCGGACTGACCGGCGACGAGGGCGCGGACTTCGAGATCGTGGGCGGCACGCAGGGCATCGCCGGCGGTGGGTTCCTTTACACGAATCGCGACACGATCTCGGTCGGCGCAGTGCTCTCGCTGGAAGGTCTGAAATCGTCAGGCCTGCGGCCGGAGGCGGTGATCGCCGGCCTGAAGGCGCATCCCTCGATTGCACCGCTCGTCGATGGTGGCGTGCTGAAGGAGTACGCCGCCCATCTCATTCCCGAGGGCGGCTTCGACATGATGCCCCGCCTGGTCGGCGACGGGCTGCTCGTCGCCGGTGATGCTGCGGCCATGTGCCTCGCCGCCGGCCTCTGGCTCGAGGGGGTCAACTATGCGATGGGTTCGGGCATGGCCGCCGCAGATGCCGCCGATCGGGCCATTTCGCTCGATGATATGTCCGCAGAAGGTCTGCGCACCTATCAAGACGTCCTTGATCGCAGCTGGGTCCTGCAGGACCACCGCAAAGTGCGCAAGGCCGGCCACTTCCTGCTCAGTGAGCGGGTGCAGGAGCGCTACCCCAAGGTGGCATGCGATCTCTTCGAGCAGCTCTACACCGTCGAGAACCCGAAACGGAAGCGCGGTGCGCTGACCATCGCCCGCCCCTTGCTGCGCAAGTACGGCCTCCGGGTACGTGACCTCGCCAGGGACGGACGTGACGCGTTCTCCATCTTCGGCTGAGTCCAGCATCGCGGCTCGGCGGGGCCCCCGCCCGAAGTTGCGCAGCGATTCAGCCCAAGTTGCGCAGTGACTCAGCCGAGGTGGTCGGCGAAGAATGCCATCGTCCGCGCGCGGGCGAGGGTCGCAGCCTCGGCGTCGTGCTGGGGCCGGTGATCGCAGTTGAAGCCGTGGTTGGCGTGGTACACGTACACGCCGGCCTGGGGCCAGCCGGTGCGGATCGTCTCGATGTCGGCCGGCGGGATCGAGCCGTCGAGCTCGCCGTAGTGGCACAGCAGCGCCATCACGAGCGGCCCGCCGGCGAAGCGGACCGTGCCCGTGCCGTAGTAGCTGACGGCGCAGTCGATCGAGGCGCCCGACCGCATCGCTGAGGCTGCGGTCACCACGCCGCCCCAGCAATACCCCACGCAGCCGACCTTGCTACCCCCCGGCAGGAGCGTCTTGAGGTGCTTGGCAGCGTCGGCGGTGTCGAGCACGGCGCGGTCGAAGTCGGTCTTGACGCGGGCCA
>JAYUDQ010000638.1:0-3728 GCA_043739745.1 Acidimicrobiia bacterium
TCGCACTCCGAGAGCGGCTACCGGGTCGCGGCGGCGACCAGCGGTGCCGGCAGCAGCGAGTTCCCCATCAGCCACGCGTCGCACGCGGCCGCGGCCGAGCGACCCTCAGCGATCGCCCACACGATGAGGCTCTGCCCGCGGCCCATGTCGCCGGCCACGAACACGCCATCGACCGACGTCGCATACGACTCGTCACGGGCCACGTTGCCGCGACCATCGAGGGCCACGCCGAATTGCTCGAGCAGCCCGTCGCGCTCCGGCCCGAGGAAGCCCATGGCCAGGAACACGAGATCCGCGGGCATCTCGAACTCCGAGCCTTCGACCTTCTCGAAGCCCATCCGGCCGTCGGTGAACACCTGCTTCACCTCATGCCCGCGCAGGCCGACCAGCGCGCCATCCGGCCCGGTGACGTACTCCGTGGTGGTCACCGAGTAGACGCGGTCGCCGCCTTCCTCGTGGGCCGACGTCACCTTGTACGTGAACGGGAACAGCGGCCAGGGGTTGTCGGCCGCCCGGGTGGTGGGCGGCTGCGGCATGATCTCGAACTGCTTGATGCTGGCCGCACCCTGGCGGTGCGCGGTGCCGAGGCAGTCGGCACCGGTGTCGCCGCCGCCGATGATGACGACGTGCTTGCCGCTGGCGTCGATGGGCGAGTGCTCCATGTCGCCCTGCTGCACCTTGTTCGATGGTATGAGGTACTCCATGGCGAAGTAGACGCCCGTCGTGGCACGACCGGGTGCGGGTAGGTCGCGCGCCTCGGTGGCGCCGCCGGCAAGGATCACTGCGTCATACGAAGCGCGCATATCATCTGCGGACGGATGACCATCCTGACCGACATGGACGCTTGTCTTGAAGACCGTGCCCTCCGCTTCCATCTGGGCAAGGCGGCGGTCGAGGACGGCCTTCTCCATCTTGAACTCAGGGATGCCGTAACGCAGCAGCCCGCCGATGCGGTCGGCCCGCTCGTACACCGTGACCTCGTGGCCGGCGCGGGTCATCTGCTGCGCGGCCGCCAGCCCGGCGGGGCCGGAGCCGATCACGGCGACCTTCCTGCCGGTCTTCACCTCGGAGATGACCGGCTTGATCCAGCCCTCGGCCCAGGCACGGTCGATGATGGTGTTCTCGACCTGCTTGATGGCGACCGGGTCGTCGTTGATGCCGAGCACGCACGCGCCTTCGCATGGCGCGGGGCACAGGCGACCGGTGAACTCGGGGAAGTTGTTCGTGGCGTGGAGGCGCTCGATGGCCTCCTCCCAATCGCTGCGGTACACGAGGTCGTTCCACTCGGGGATGAGGTTCCCGAGCGGGCAGCCGTTGTGGCAGAAGGGGATGCCGCAGTCCATGCAGCGCCCGGCTTGCACCTTGAGGTGCGACTCGGGAAACGGCTCGTAGACCTCCTTCCAGTCCTTGATGCGCACGGGCACCGGCCGCCGGGTCGGCGTTTCCCGTGTGTGCTTCATGAAGCCACCGATCTCTCCCATTGCGTCACGCCCTCGCTGCGGCCATGACCGCGTCATCGACATCGAGCCCGGCCGCCTCGGCCGCAGCACGGGCCCGAAGGACCCGCTTGTAGTCCTGCGGCATCACCTTGTGGAAGTGCCCGACGGCATTGCCGAAGTCGGCAAGTACGGCCTTGGCGACGGCCGAGCCGGTCTCGTCGACGTGGCGTTTGAGGATGCCGGCCAGGTGCTCCCAATCCTCTTCGGTGAGCGGGTCGAGATCGACCATCTCGTGATTCACGAGCGCCGGGAAGCCGCCGCTCGGGTCGAACACGTAGGCGACGCCACCGGACATGCCGGCGCCGAAGTTCCGGCCGGTCGGGCCGAGCACCACCACGCGCCCACCGGTCATGTACTCGCACGCATGGTCGCCCACGCCCTCGACCACGGCCGTGGCACCGGAGTTGCGGACGCAGAAGCGCTCGCCGACGACCCCGCGGATGTAGGCCTCGCCCGCCGTTGCGCCGTAGAGCGCGACGTTGCCGGCGATGATGTTGTCCTCGGCCACGAACGCGGCCGGCGCACCGTGGCTCGGGAACACCGCCAAACGGCCGCCGGAGAGGCCCTTGCCGAAGTAGTCGTTCGCGTCGCCCTCAACCCGCAGCGTGATGCCCTTCGGCACGAACGCACCGAACGAGTTCCCTGCCGACCCGGTGAACTGGATCTGGATGGTGTTGTCGGGCAGCCCTGCGCCACCGTAGCGACGGGTGACCTCGGCGCCGAGCATCGTGCCGACCGTCCGGTTCACATTGCGAATTGGCAGTTCGAGTGACACAGGTTGCGCGTCCGAGAGTGCGGCCGTGCACAGCGTGATCAGCGTCTTGTCCAGCGCGCGATCAAGGCCGTGGTCCTGCGCAACGGTGTTGTACATCGCGCTGCCGTAGCGGTTCTCCGGCACGTACAGGATCGGCGACAGGTCGAGGCCCTTCGCCTTCCAGTGGTCGACGGCCGGGGCCATGTCGAGGACGGATGTGTGGCCGATCATCTCGGGAACTGTGCGGAAGCCGAGCGACGCCATCAGCTCGCGCACCTCCTCCGCGATGTACTCGAAGAAGTTCACGACGAACTCGGGCTTGCCGCTGAACTTCGCCCGCAAGGCGGGGTTCTGCGTGGCCACGCCCACCGGGCAGGTGTCGAGGTGGCAGACCCGCATCATGATGCAGCCGCTCACGACGAGCGGGGCCGTGGCGAAGCCGAACTCCTCGGCCCCGAGCAGCGCGGCGATGACCACGTCGCGACCGGTCTTGAGCTGCCCATCGGTCTGTACGACGATGCGATCGCGCAGCCCGTTCAAGAGCAGCGTCTGCTGCGTCTCGGCCAGGCCGAGCTCCCACGGACCGCCCGCATGCTTCAGCGAGGTGAGCGGCGACGCACCGGTGCCACCGTCGTGACCGCTGATGAGCACCACGTCCGCATGCGCCTTCGCGACACCCGCGGCGACCGTACCCACACCGACCTCGGCGACCAGCTTCACGTGGACACGGGCGCGATCGTTCGAGTTCTTGAGGTCGTGGATCAGCTGGGCGAGATCCTCGATCGAATAGATGTCGTGGTGCGGCGGCGGCGAGATGAGACCGACACCCGGCGTGGAGTGCCGCGTCTTGGCAATCCACGGATACACCTTGTGACCGGGGAGCTGCCCGCCCTCGCCGGGCTTTGCGCCCTGCGCCATCTTGATCTGGAGGTCGTCGGCGTTCACGAGGTACTCGCTGGTGACCCCGAAGCGGCCGCTCGCCACCTGCTTGATGGCGCTGCGCTTCGAGTCGCCGTTCGCCATCGGGACGAAGCGCTCGGGGTCCTCGCCGCCCTCGCCCGTGTTCGACTTGCCGCCGATGCGATTCATGGCGATGGCCATCGTCTCGTGCGCCTCAGCACTGATCGAGCCGTAGCTCATGGCGCCCGTCGAGAACCGCTTGATGATGTCGGCAATCGGCTCGACCTCGTCGATCGGGATCGCCGTGCGGCCGATCTCGTGGGCGGCCTTGATGCGGAACAGACCGCGCAACGTTGCTAAGCGCGCAGACTGATTGTCCACGAGCGCGGTGTACTCCTTGAACACGTCGTAGCGACCGGCCCGCGTGGCGTGCTGGAGCTTGAACACCGTGTCCGGGTTGAAGAGGTGGTGCTCGCCCTCGCGCCGCCACTGGTACTCGCCGCCCCAGTCGAGCGTGCGGTGGGCGCGCTCGGCCGGACGGTCGGGATACGCCTTCGCATGCTTGGCCGCGGCTT
>JAYUDQ010000639.1:0-3724 GCA_043739745.1 Acidimicrobiia bacterium
GCCAGCGCCTGTGCCTCGACGGTGACCTCGCCAAAGCCGAACCGAAACGGCTCCGCTACACCCTCTTGCACACCGCCGGACTGATCGCCCGCACCGCACGACAGACCCGGCTCCGCATCGCGGCCGGATGGCCATGGGCCGATCAACTCGTCAACGCGTTCGATCGCTGCCACCGCCTCCGACACGCCACCTGAAACAACAACGAGCCCGGTCCACCCTCTCGAACCAGCGATCCAACCGAAGAAACTCGACAGCGCTACACCCGCGCGTACCACCACCCTGACCGCGACCACAGCCCGCACCAGGCATCGCCATCAGCACACGAACAACCCGCACCCAGCCCTACTGAAAGGATGGGGCTAACCAGCAAGGCCAGGCAGAAGCGTTACGCGACCTGTGCGGCGACGTCGACGGGCGCAGCGACATGTTCAGCTCGTCCGAGATCGTCCCGACCAACGCCGTGCTTCACCGATCGGCGCTCTGAGAGCCGGTCAGTCGAGGGATCGAAGGAACCGCACGAGGATCTCCGAGACCTGTTCGGCGCGCTCCTGCTGGATCCAGTGGCCGGCGCCTGCGAAGACCTCGAACTCGCGCATATCGGGCAACACCTGGCGCATGCCGTCGAGTGCCTCCGGCGTGTTGCCGGCGATCAAATCGTGCTCGCCTGCCAGGTAGCACACCGGCTGGCGGATGGTGGCGCCGAAGAAGGGCGCCAGGATCGACGGCACGAGGTCGATGTTGCGGTACCAGTTCAGACCGCCGCGGAAACCCGAGCGAGAAAGCTCACCGACGTAGAAGTCGACGTCTGCTTCGGTGAGCCACGACGGCAGACGTCCCGGCATGACGAACTGCTCGATGAACGTCTCGCCGGCAGGGAAGTGGCCGTCGGCACCTTCGGTCGCCAACCCGTCATTGACGATGTCACCGGACACGCTGTAGAGGAACCCCACGACGCTGCGGCGAACGTCAGCCTCGAGCTCCGCTTCCGCCAGGCCGGGTTCCTGAAAGTACAGCCGGTAGTAGTTGCGATCGCCCGCAACCATGCGCGACACGTCGCTGATCCTCACTCCCTCGGGCATGGCACCGAACGGCGGCGTGAACGGCACGCTCATCGCTGCGACCGCGCGGAAAACATCCGGACGCATGAGCGCGCTATACCACGCGACCGGTGCGCCCCAGTCGTGGCCGACGACAACCGCCTGCTGTTCACCGAGCGCCGCCACGACGCCCACCACGTCGCCGATCAGTTCGCTGAGTGAGTACGCCGAGATCTCGGCAGGCTTGCTGGTCCCCCCATACCCGCGCATGTCCATCGCGACGGCGTGGTAGCCCGCCGCGGCCACCGCTGGCAGCTGATGACGCCACGAGTACCACGACTCGGGAAAGCCATGGCAGAAGACCACCAGCGGGCCCTCTCCCATCTCGGCAAGATGGACCGACAAACCGTTTGCTTCGACAGTGCGATGGGTGATCGATGACATCGAGTCAGCGTAGATCGCCCGGGACAGCCGCCGATCCGCCGGTCTCCCCCTCGCCCCGGGACGTCAGGACCGGAGCTCGACGCCGGACGTGGCGGCGAAGTCGTTGTAGTACTCGTCGTCGCCGTCCCATGCGCCTATGGCCACTCAGGCCTCCTTCGCATCACCCAGCTCTTCCTCGCCAAATCGCACATAACGCGCGACGCAGAACGACGTTGACTTGAGCCATGCTGGACGCAACAGATCGGCGCATATGGCGCGTCGATGGCCGGCCCGCGGCAGCCGAAGGTCGCTTCTACGGTTGCGGCTGCAACCGCTCGATGAACGCCGCCAGGTCTTCGCTGAACCGTGTTGGGTCGCCCCACCGGGGAGTGTGTCCCTCGGCGGGGTACACGATCAGCTTCGCGTGAGGGATGCGATCGGCAAGCACCTCCTGCATTTCGCGGGAGACGAGAGCGTCGTCATCGCTCCAGATGAGAAGTGTGGGAGCCCCAATTCTCGTGAGCTCACCGAGGTCGTCGTACTCGAGAAGGCCCGAGAACATCTCCCGCCAGACACGGGCGGGAACCTTGAGGATGTCCTCGACCAACACGTCGAGCAGCCCGGGCGCCACCTTCTCGGAGGAGGTGTCGGCTACGAAGGACCTCGCGAATTCTGGGTCGATCGGGTCGGCCAAGACCGCGACAACCGAGCTCACGAACTGCCGCGCCGCGTCGGTTCTGAGGCTTGTCGGTGAGGCCTCGAGAACCAAGCCTGCGACCCGCTCGGGATGATCGAGGGCAACCCTTCGTGCCACCAGGCACGAGCCCGAGTGGCCGACCAACACCGCTCGATCGATGTCGAGCGCATTCAGGAGCTCGACTACGTCGCCTGCGAAGTCCTCGACTCCATACCCGCTATCAGGCTTGTCGGAATCGCCCTGGCCGCGCTGTGACACGGCGATGGCATGGATCCAGTGCGGCAAGCGGTCAAGTACTGGTTCGTATGACCGCCACGAGTCCGTTGGGCCCGGCAGCAGGAGAACCGCAGGTCCCGACTCTGTGCCCTGTTCAGCGTACGACAGGCTCAGGCCCGTTGCCAGGGTGACGGTCGCGGCACTCAACATGTTCAGATCGTAGAAGGCGGGGTCTGCGAAGTGTCGATCGCCGACACGCATAACGCGCACGCAGATCTGCCTCGTGCGAAGTGCGCTCGGCACGCCCAGATCGGCGCATCGGGTGCGCCCTGTAGCCGTCGTGCCCCGAGGCTCTTCGGTACATCTAGGTCTCGGGAGCTCGTCGACTGCACGTCGATTGTCGTACGCGAGGTCCTTGTCGCAGCCCACGCGGTGGTCGGCGTTCAGCGCACGCTCCACGATTTTCGACTGGTCCCGAATTGAGGATGCTCTGCGAAGCTGCAGCGATGAACCTTCCAGATCTGCCCGACGAGAAGGAGCTGTTTGAACTGGCTGTCAGCACCGGCGACGGCTGCGAACGCATCTGCGGCAGCCGCGAGCCGCAGGTGGCGCTACTCGCCGTCGCCGCTTTCCAGCTGCAAGCTGCAGCAGTCGGCGCGCGCATGGCCACCATGGCGGGCAATCCGGCGTACACGGCGAGCCTCCGGGAGGTTGCGGGCGACTACGGCGGGGTGGCATCCGCATCTATCAATCTGGCGGTCCGCAGCGCCGTCACGGCCACCGACTTGTGTGCCGCCGCAGCGGGTCGGCTTGCCGGTCGAACGCCGGGCGGCACCCGTGAGATGGACGCCGCCGAGTTCGCCAAGTTCCGGCGACGCGACGGGATACCCCCCATCTTCGAACGGGTCGCCGACCAGCTCATCGCCCGACTCGGCACCGACATCTGGAAGGACACCGAAGCGCTCCGCGCTGAGGTCACTCACAAGCGGTACAACCGGGGCATCTACGCAACAACGAAGGCCCGCACCGACCAGTCACCGCTGGCGTTTCCGCAACACATTGACATCGCCTGGGGGAAGGCCGGCATGACCCCGCTGGACGTCGTCTGCCGAACGGTCGTCATCTACGCAACCGACACCTTCCGCCAATTCTGCGCCGGGATCGCTGCCATGAGCTGACGACCGCACACAAGCGGGGCACAGAACGCACAGCGCATAACGACGATCGCTTCCCACGCGCGTCAACGTGCATATCGGCGCTTCGGGCTCGATGTTTCATCACCGCTGGGATGCGGATCCAGTGGTCGATCCTTGCCGACAGAATTGAGGGGCCGATATTGAAGGGCCGATCG
>JAYUDQ010000640.1:0-9379 GCA_043739745.1 Acidimicrobiia bacterium
CGTATGTCAGCCGCGGGCTGATCGGTCGGGTGCGCTCGGACGACGGCCGCTCGTCGCGCTTCGAGTCGGACGAGGTCGACGCCATCGTCCGCACGCGACGGGCGGGGTCGGGGGCGGGCGATCAACCGGGGTCGCCGATCGCCGGCATGGTCATCGCGACCGACGTCACCACCCTTCACCCCGACGGTGTCCGGTTCCGGGGCCGGAACGCATCCGTATGTGCACATACGATGACGTTCGAGTCGACCGCCGAGTGGCTCTGGAGCGGACTCGAACCGGGGCCATCAGTCACCTGGGCGTCCGATCCGATGGTTGTCGCAGCAGCCGTCCGGGCGTCGCGGCTGCTCCCATCCGGTGCGCTGCTTCCCGACCATCTGCGGGTGATGACTGCGGTGATCGCGGCCCACGACCCGATGCGCTTCGACCCTCGGCCCGAGGCGTTCATGGCGGCAACCCGGTCGCTCCTGGCCGCGCTGGTCGACGCACTGCCGCTGCGGCGACCGGGCGCACCGCCGAAGCTGCGCATCGGTGAGCAGGCGATCACCGGCAGCCTGGCCGCCCGTCTCTGGATCCGGCTGTCTCCACTGCGACCCGACCCCGGCGCGCTTGGGGCCATGAACGGCGCGATGGTGATGCTGGCCGATCACGAGCTGGCGACGTCGACGTTCGGTGTGCGCGTCGCTGCCTCCACCCGCGCCGATCCCTATGCGTGCATATCAGCTGGTCTGGGTGTGCTGGCCGGTCCGCTGCATGGCTCGGCCAGTGCTGCGGTCCACCATCTGCTGGTTGCGGCGAGCCAGCCGGAAGGGCCGACCGCAGCGGTCGCAGCGATGCTGCGTCGGGGCGACCGCATCCCCGGCTTCGGCCACCCGCTCTATCCGGACGGCGACCCCCGTGCGGTCGCGCTCCTCGACCTGCTGCGGGCCAGCGCCTCGAACCGGCGCCGGATGGCCATCGTGGACGGCATCGAGGCCGCGGTGGGCCGACGCAAGCCGGCCGCACCGAACGTCGACTTCGCGCTCGCGGCCCTCGGGTTCGTGGCCATGATGCCGCCCGACGCGGGGGAGACGATCTTCGCCATCGCCCGCTCTGCAGGTTGGATCGCGCACGCCCTCGAGGAGATGTCCGAGGCGCCGCTGCGCTATCGCATTCGCGCCCAGCCGCGGCCGCGATCGATTTCCTGATCGATTTCTTGATCGCCGTGACGGGTCGGCGCGCTCACGGCCCGTCTCAGCCAGGTGTCGGCGGATAGACCCGGAACTCCACGGTCAGACCGTCGGGGTCGCGCACGTAGATCGACGACGCCACCCCGCGAGCGCCGAATCGCTGGCCTTCCTCGATCACCACCAGTGACGCCCGGGCCTCGGCTGCGTGCGTGGCCGAGACGCTGAAACAGATGTGATCGAGGTGACCGCGCTGACCGTCGTACCCGGCGATCACGTCGATGATCGTGCCGTCCGAGACCCGCAGCGACGGAAACGGCGCGGTGCCGGCCCGCCACCGGTCGACGCGCACCGGTGCGAGGCGCACATGCTCCTGGTACCACGTGAGGGTGCGTTCGACGTCGGCGACGACCAGCACGATGTGGTCGAGCTCGACGCCGTCCGGCACGGTCATACCGGCTCCAGCACGGTTATACCGGCTCCAGTGCGACGTGCGGCGGCGGGGGCAGGCTCACCGAAATCGCATCGCCCACCCGAACGTCGCCACCCAGCACGACCACGCCCATCACACCGCCTTTGCGGACAAGCCTGCCGTCGGCATCCCGGTCGAGAACGGCGCCGCGCAGGCCGGGCAAGAACGTGTCCAGTTGCACGCACGGGTTCCGCAGACCGGTGACGGCCACGAGCGCGGCGCCCATCCGGAGGAGTGTTCCGGCGGGCATGCCGAGGAGATCGAGGCCACGGGTCGTGATGTTCTCGCCCATCTCGCCCGGACCCACATCGAAGCCACGGGCACGAAGCTCGTCGTGGAGCTCGCCGTTGATCAGATGGACCTGGCGGAGGTTCGGCTGTGACGGGTCGGCCGCGACCCGGCCCCGATGGCGGACGGTGGCCCCGGCGTGGACGTCACCCGCGATCCCGATCCCGGCTACGAGCCGGACACTCGACGCCGATGCCTTCTGGAACGAGTAGGTGGGGGAGCAGTGGAGGTGCTCGACAGTGCCGGAGAGGGTCACCTCGCGATTGTGCCCCATACCGATGCGGCGGAGTGCTCACGCATCGGATCCATCCACGGCACTGCCCCGTGGGAGCTCAGCTGCCCAGTGCGATCGTCGTGCAGAGGATCCGGGCACCGGCGGCGCCGGTCACCGCGTTGGTCGGCTCGGCATGGATGACCACCGAGCCCGCGTCGCCCTTGCGGATGCGCCAGTCGAAGAGCGCGATCGACGTGCCCCGGCCGAGCGCGTCGACGCGCATGTCGAGCCAGACTTCCCGTGCCGCGAGCGGCCGGGACACGTCACCGGAAGGATTGGCGTGGTGCGGGCCGGACGCTGCGGCGTCGGCCGCACAGGGCTTCGCATGGGCATGCGCGCCGAACACCCGGTTACGGCCGGACTGCGGCATGTTCCGGACATCGAGGATGACGAGCGAGAGCCCCGAGAAGGGGACGTCGATGCTGCGAACCTCCGTCCGGACGCCGTCGAAGGCGGCGTCGTGGACGACGGTTGGGCCCGCGGCCGTCGCCGCCGGTGCCAGGCCGGCGACGTTGCCGTTCTGCGCTTGGGCCGACAGCGGAACCAGCAGTGCGGCGGAGGTGACGAGTGCGGTCATCAGCAGTGTGACAACCGGACGGCGTGTGGCGGATCGGCGGTGGTTCATCGGGCTCCTTCAGCTATCGAGTTCAGTGATCGAGTTCAGTGATCGGGCGAGGCAGCAGCCGTGGTGGGATCGTCGTGTGCCATCGCTGCCGTTGGAAGTGCAGACGAACGACCGGCGTTTCCGGGTGACAGCCGTGGATGCAGAACCCACAGGAGGACAAGCGCAACGCCGACACCCGAGAGGATCGCCGACGCGCTGAGCACTTCCGTGATTCCGCTCAGCGAATCGACCCGATGACCCACGTGATACGCCGCGTGCGGTACCTCGAACGCAAGGTACGTGAATAGCGCGAGTCGACACGACGAGACCATCCGAAGACCACGGCCACCGCGAGGCACACGCCGATGGCCAGGAAGCCGGCACCCGCATCGGTGGCCAGGTGGCGGTTGAACGGAGGTTCCGCGGCCACGAGCGCCGGGCCGATCCCGGGGAAGTCGGCGAACCAGCCGGCCGGGCGCAGGATCGCCCATGCGCCGGTCACCAGCTGCGGCACGGCCAGGAACACGACCATGACCACCCGTATCCACGGCGCAGCGACCGACTCACTGGGCGGACGGTCTGACGAGGCGGGCATGGCTGAACGGTACGATCGGAGTGGTCTGGACACCCGATCCAAACCACAGGAAATTTTCCAGACCACTTCGCCGTCCCTGACCACCTCGCCGAGGAGAACGGCCGCATGCCAGACCTGTCGCTCGCCGTCGACCTCGCGACCCTGAAGACCCGTCCCGGTCGCGCCATCGAGGCTGCGCTCCGTGACGCGTTGCGCAGCGCCGGGCTTCCCGTGGGTGAGCGCCTGCCGTCGACCAGGGCGCTCGCCGCCGAGTTGGGGGTGGCCCGATCGACGGTGGTCGCCGCATACGAGCAATTGGTGGCGGAGGGTCGCCTCGTGGCCGAGCGCGGCGCAGGCACGCGTGTTGCGGCGCGACCTGAAGTGCCGGCCGCCGACCCCGTACCGGCGAGCCGGCTCCACCGGCTCCGCGTCGACCTCGTACCGGGCGAACCCGACCGCAGCTCGTTCCCGCGGGCAGCATGGCAGCGATGCGTTCGCGAAGTCTTCCGGACGAGCCCCGACGAACTGTTCGGTTACGGCGATGCAGGGGGTCTCATCCTTCTCCGTGAAGTCCTCGCCGTGTATCTGGCCCGAACCCGCCGTGTCGACGCCGAGCCCTCGCGAATCAGCATCGTCGGCGGCATGGCGTCGGGCCTCGCGCACCTGGGACGGATGTTCGGTGGCATGGGCATCGACGCGGTGGCCGTCGAGGACCCGGGCTTCCCGTTCCACCGCAACGTGCTGCGGCGCGTCGGGATGGCAACGTTGCCGGTGCCGGTCGACGGCGAGGGAGTGGTCGTCGCCGCGCTCGAACGGACCGGCGCTCGGGTCGTGCTGGTCACGCCGGCACATCAGTATCCGATGGGCATGGTGCTCTCACCCGGCCGTCGGGCAGCGCTGATCAGGTGGGCTCATGGCTGCAACGGCTGGATCATCGAGGACGATTACGACGGCGAGTTCCGCTACGACCGCCAACCGGTAGGGGCATTGCAGGGGCTCGATCCCTCGCGCGTCGTCTATGCCGGCACGTCCAGCAAGATGCTCGCTGCGGCGGTGCGCGTCGCCTGGATGGTCGTGCCACCGATGCTGGTCGGACAACTGGCCGAGATCCGCGGCCGCGACCCCGAGGTCTCCGGGCTCGAACAGGCGACCCTCGCCGAGATGATCGTGAGCGGGGGACTGGACCGTCATGTGCGGGCGATGCGCGGCGTGTACCGGCGTCGCCGCGACCTGCTGGTGGCGGCATTGTCGGAGTCTGCGGCGAGGATCGAGTTGACGGGGATCTCGGCCGGGCTGCACCTCACCGCGCTGCTGCCGCCCGGGATCGACGAGCAGGCCGTCGTAGCGCGGGCTCGTGACGCATCATTCGCGCTGTGGGGGCTTGCGCAGCACTGGACCGACACGCCGAAACGAGGTGGGCTCGTGCTCGGCTTCAGCCGATCGACGACACCGCAGTTCCCCCACGCGGTTGCCCAGTTGACGGCGTTGCTGCGGGAGTCGTCGGACTGAACCCGACCCGAGCTGTCACAGACCTCCGGCATACTGAGCCGACCGGTCTGCCACGCAGTGCCGGTCCCGGAGACGGGGAGTGCTGTGGGAATCAACGAGGAGGACATCGCAAGGGTGCGCGCCGCAAGTGACTTCGTCGCGGTCGCGGCCGAGCACATCGCACTCAAACGGGTCGGACGCAACTACTCCGGGCTGTGCCCGTTCCACAGCGAGAAATCACCGTCGTTCTCCATCAACCCGGAGAAGGGCGTGTACTTCTGCTACGGCTGCGGCGCCAAGGGCGATGTGATCACGTTCGTGCGCGACCTCGAACGCCTCGACTTCGCCGCCGCGGTCGAGCGCCTCGCGGCGAAGGCCAACATCGCGCTCCGTTACGACAACGAGGCCGCCGGCCGTGACCGCGTCCGGCGGACAAAGCTCCTCGACGCCGTCGCCGTAGCGGCCGAGTGGTACCACCAGCGGCTGCTCACCTCGGCCGATGCCGGTAGGGCCCGTTCCTATCTTCGGTCGCGAGGGTACGACGGGGACGCCATCCGCCGCTTCAAACTGGGATGGGCGCCGGATGGGTGGGATGTGATGTGCAAGGCCCTGAGCGTTCCAACCGACGTGGCTCGCGACGCGGGGCTCGGTTACGTCAGCAAGATCGGCAAGCTCAACGACTTCTTCCAGAGCCGCATCCTGTTCCCGATCTTCGATCCGTCGGGCGCGCCGATCGCGTTCGGTGGCCGCAAGCTCCCCGATGCCGATGGGCCGAAGTACAAGAACTCGGCCGAGTCGAAGGTGTATTCGAAGAGCCGCACACTCTACGGGCTCAACTGGGCGAAGGCGGGCATCGTCGAGGCCGGCGAGGTCATCGTGTGCGAGGGCTATACCGACGTGATCGGCTTCCATCGCGCCGGTCTCGGACGGTCCGTGGCCACGTGTGGCACGGCCCTTGCTGACGAGCACTTCCGTATGCTCAAGAACTATGCGCGCAGAATAGTTCTTGCCTATGATGCGGACAACGCCGGCCAGAACGCCGCGGAGAAGTTCTATGCATGGGAGAAGGCGTTCGAGATCGACCTGTACGTCGTCGCTCTGCCGCCCGGCAAGGACCCCGGCGATGTCGCCCGCGAAGAGCCGGAGCTGCTGAAGGAGGCAGTCGTCAATGCGAAGCCGTTCCTGCAGTTCCGCATCGAGCGGCTGCTGGGAGCGGCGAACCTGCGTACCCCGGAAGGGCGGGCGCGAGCTTACGAGACCGCGGCCGAGGCCATCCTCGAGCATCCGAATGCGCTCGTGCGCGAGCAGTACCTCAAACAAGTGGCAGCACAGTGCCAAATCTCGGAGGAGACGATGGCGCGCACGCTGAACGAACCGCGTCGGAAGCCGACACGGGTCGGGTCAACGGGAACACCGAACGCTGCACGGGGCCGCAATGACGGCGCATCCCGCCCGAACCGGACCGCTGGCGGCGCGCCACGTCCCGTCGCCAACGAGGACCCTGGCTACGACCGGCCACCCGACGACGACGGGTCGTCGGCGGGCAACCCAGCGCTTGTCGCTCCAAGTCGTGCATGGCCTAGACAGTCACCGCGTCCAAACGCGCTGCGAGGTCGAGCAAGCTCGGCATCGACCCGTGGAATGGCGGCGTCTTTACTTTCTGAACCGACGGAGCTCGAAGCCCTTCGGTGGGCGCTCGTCGACCCGAATCGGGTAGTCCCGTGGCTGGACTCCAGCTTCTTCGCGAACGCTGTCTGTGCCGAGGCGTTCGATTTGTTGCTGGCCCACGGGGATCTTCGCGATATCTCAGACGCCGTGGACGGCATGCCGGACGAATCTGGAATTGCTGCAAAAGCGGTCGAGCTTCTTCATCGCCTTGCGATGGAAAGCCCCGTCAACGAGGCGGAACAGGCCGACGACGCGATCGGCAGAATGGTGAGAAATGTCACGGCAAGGGTGATTGCAGAGCTCACGAGTGGGAATCGAGAAGCCACTGCGCCGGGAATGGAAGACATCGGGCCCCTAAAGGTCCTGTTGCTCCAGATAGACGAACCGCGGTCACGTCCCGACGCGCTGAACCAGTTGGTACCCTGGCTCGCAGCATGGGCGCGCCAACAGAGATCGGAGACTCTCCCTCCGACAACCTGACCTCGTCGCAGCTGCGCGCGGCCTATAGCGGGAGTGGAGGCGGCGGCAGCTCCGATCCGGTGCGTCTCTACCTCCGAGAGATCGGCCGGGTCCCGCTGCTGAACGCCGAAGGCGAGGTCGAGCTGGCCAAGCTGATCGAGAGCGGGCTGCAGGCCGAGAACCGCCTGGCCGAGCTGGCCGCCATCGGCGAGCTGAACCAGATCGAGTTCGCCGAGCGCCGCAGCCTTGAGCGCACGAAGAAGGCGGGCGACAAGGCGAAGGCCGACCTCACGAACGCCAACCTCCGCCTCGTCGTGTCGATCGCCAAGCGGTACACGGGCCGGGGCATGACGCTGCTCGACCTCGTGCAGGAGGGCAACCTCGGCCTCATGCGGGCCGTCGAGCGCTTCGATCACACGAAGGGCTTTAAGTTCTCCACCTATGCGACGTGGTGGATCCGCCAGGCCATCACCCGGGCCATCGCCGACCAGGCCCGCACCATCCGCATTCCCGTGCACATGGTGGAGATCATCCAGAAAGTCACCCGCGCGCAGCGCGAGATGCTGCAGGAACTGGGACGCGAGCCGACGATCGACGAGGTCGCCGAGCGGGTCGAGATGACGGCCGAACGGGTCCGCGAGATCCAGCGCATCGCCTACGACCCGGTCTCCCTCGAATCACCGGTCGGCGAGGACGAGGGCTCCACGCTCGGCGACTTCATCGAGGATGCGTCGGCCATCGCTCCTGCCGACGCGGCCATGAAGTCGCTGCTGAACGAGGCCGTCGACATCGCCCTCGAAGGGCTGAACGACCGCGAGCGGGACGTCGTGCGCCGGCGCTTCGGCCTCGACGACGGCCAGGCCCGGACGCTCGAACAGGTCGGCAAGGAGTTCAACGTCACCCGCGAGCGCATCCGTCAGATCGAGACCAAGACGCTGGCCAAGCTCCGTCACCCGCAGCGCAGCCAGAAATTGAAGGAGTACCTCGACGAGGGGTGAGGCGGCCTCCGTTCGCGGCGACCCGTCCCCTACACGGACAGGTCCCGCCAGCGGCGGCTGTTCCGCTTGACCGCTTCGGCCGACGTGCGCGCCTCGGCGAGGAGCTCTTCGGCTGAAGGCTCGTAGGTGCTGCGACCCCGGTGCGCGACGCCTATGCTGACGGTCAGGGTCACCGAGGTCGCCGTGCCCGGTTCGTTCGCGAGGAGGATCGGGCGGGTCATGCTGCTGGCGATCCGATCTGCGACATCGACGGCGTAGCCCCGGCCGGCCTCGATCTGGAGTCCGGCGAGCAGCACGGCGAACTCGTCACCGACGATGCGGGCGACGAGATCCTCTGAGCGCACCGCCGCGTTGAGGCGAGCCGCCACCTCGTGCAGCACGTGGTCGCCGCCGGAGTGGCCGAAGGCCTCGTTGACGCTCCGGAACCCGTCGATGCCGGCGTACAGCACGGCCAGATGCTCGCCCGTCCGCTTGGCCCTGTGGACCGCGGACACCAGGGTCTCCGTGAAGCGATGGCGGGTGGCGAGCCCGGTAACGGGGTCCGTAGCCGTCTGCTCCGCGAGTCGGTTGAGGAGCTGCTGGCGTTCGGTGGCGTCGTGGACCGTGACCACGAGGCCGCCCACGTCGGGGTCGGCCCGGCGATCGTTGACGGTCACGTCGATCCAGCGCGCGAGGCCGTTCATCGGCATCAGCTCGATCGATCTCGCAGTGCTCCTCGCGGCCGGCGAATCGACGGCGCCCAGTCGGAGTCGTTCGAGCGCCTGCGGGTCGGTGGTGACGATCGCGTCGACCAGTTCGATGCCGACGAGGCTCTCGGGGGAACAGCCGAGGGTGTCACCACCGGCTGCAAGCTCGATCCGACCGTCGGTCACGACGAGCACAAGGCCCTGCACGTCGGCCATGAGCACGCCGAGTGAACGGTGGCTGCGCCGGACCCCGCGCAGGAGCTGGCGGGCGTCGGATCGCAATCCACGGCGCGGTTGCGCGTTCGAGCTGTTCACTCAGGGAAGTTCGGCGGGCGCGCACTGGATCTTGAGCGAGCACGCGATGTCGTGTGGGCCACGAACGCACCGCCCGGGACTCAGCGGCTATTGCGCATCACCGGTCGCGGAGGGTCTCCGAAAACAGCAGCACGCCGCACGTAAGGGCCACGGCGAGCTCGGCCACCAGGGCGATGACCGCTTCCGGGGAGGGCTCGAGACCGCTCTCCGTGAAGCCGAAGATGCCGGTTCCCGTGCGGCTCTTCACGAACGCACCGAGGGTACCGATGGCGATGCCCAACCCCGCGAGGAGGGCAAGGCGCGAGTGCCATGTGGCCAGCAGCGCCACCACAACGCCGCTGGCCACGATATTGGCGAGGAACGATCGACCGAGCATGGAGTTGGGGACGT
>JAYUDQ010000641.1:0-3697 GCA_043739745.1 Acidimicrobiia bacterium
GTCAGTCGGTGAGTGAGCGACGCCGCTGTCCTGGCGTCCGCTTCCACGATCCGTGTTTGCATCTCGATCCTCCCAAACTGGCCGAACGGGTTAGATGGCTGATGCCTTCCGACCCGGTCGCTGAGGGTGGATCCTTCGCGGAGAACCGGCTCATGTGGCCCCCGCTTGATGCCGTGCTGCCGATAGTTACGGCTCGCATAACGACCTTACCATGGTCAGGTCGCCGAAAGTCCACATGACGCTCACAACGCGGCGGCCAAGCGGCAGCCAGTCCGATTCAACATCGCGTCGTATGACCGCGTCTGGTTCGGACAGCACGACGTGACGCTCCGAGTCGGAGTCTTAGCGCGGTCGTCGTTCCGCCGCCTGCCGAGCCGACCGCGTGGCAGAGGTACGGCGGCCCTTGAGTAGGTGATCTGCGTCGTATCCGCAGGACCAACCTCGGCAGCGCCGGGGCCGCGAGAAGCCCGCAGACAATCACGACGTGCAGCAAGCGTCTAGAAGGTCGCCATCCGTGACTAGTACTACCAGGCCTGTGCTAGCGTGAGTCTGTAGTGTTTATCACGGAGCGCTAGTTCGTTCGGAGTCCGAGTAATGTGGCTCCCGTAGTCAGTCCTTAGCCCTTTCGGTCGGAGTAGGTCGGCAGATGTGTCGCCGGCGTCCGATTTGATCTGGAGGACGGATGATCAGCCTGTTCGAGCCACGAGAGCCGTCCCTTGTTGCAGATGGCTGCGCCGCAGCCGCCGGGCAAGCGGGAGGCGACCTCATTCGCCGGGTGACGACGCAGGCCGGTCGTGCCTTTCTGGTTCTGCGGGAAACACCTAATTCGAGGAGGCACTAATGGGTACGGCAGCCAGTCTGCTGATGATCGCCGCGGGTGCGGTCATGGTTTGGGCGGTCAACACCACCGCCTCGGGTTTCAGCATCCACACCGTCGGGATCATCCTGATCGCGGTCGGTGCCGCTGGGCTCGTGCTCTCGATCATCTTCTGGTCGAGCTGGGGCGGCTTCGGCGGTCGCGGCCGGCGTGACAGCAACACGACCGTCATCGAACGCTGACCCAAGGGGCGACAATGGCTTCTCACGGTACGTCCAACTCAGCACCGGTCCGTCGCGCGCAGGCAGCGGGCGAGGGTGTCGCTCGGAGCGCGCCGTTCGAGTGGCTATCGCGTGCAGGCTTTGTCGCGCGCGGGGTGATCTACGGGATCATTGGGGTTCTGGCGTTGAAACTCGCTCTCGGTGCGGGTGGAAAGGCCACGAACCAGCAGGGTGCGTTGAAGACGATCGCGCATCAGCCGTTCGGCAAGCTGTTGCTGACCCTGGTCGCGATCGGGCTTGGTGGATACGCTCTCTGGCGCTTCGTCAGGGCGGTGCTTGGCCACGGCCCGGAGGGGAGTGACAGCCGCTTCGACCGAGTGGCGGCGTTCGCGAGCGGTCTTGTCTATGCCGGAATGTGCTTCGTGGCAGTCAAGCTCCTGGCCGGCGCGGGCGCGGGCACCTCGGGTAACCCGCACAAGGCCGCGGCGGGAGTGTTCGGCTGGCCGGCCGGCACGTGGCTCGTTGGCATTGCCGGGGCGATCATGATCGGCGTCGGCCTGTACCAGGGTTATCGCGGACTCAGCAAGGACTTCCTGAACGACTCTAAGACTGAGCAGATGTCACCCGCGGTACGCATGTGGATCACCCGACTCGGTGTGTTCGGCCACCTGGCCCGGATGGTCGTGTTCGCATTGGTCGGCGTCTTCCTGATCAAGGCAGCCCGCGACTACAACGCCAAGGCCGCCATCGGTCTTGACGGAGCGCTCGCCAAGATAGTCCACGCCTCCTACGGGCCTTGGCTGTTGGGCATCGTCGCCAGCGGCTTGATCGCCTTCGCGCTCTACTCGCTGAGCGATGCCCGTTACCGGCGCATCTAGCCATGAAAGCCTCGATCACGGCCATGAAAGGGGGCGCGCGTCGAATGGATGCGGGCATTCGGGCGCACAGACACGACGGCTCTTCGGAGGACGGGTGGGCCATCCCGGTCTTGCGCGCACGCCGAGGCGGGTTCGCCGAACGCTTCGCACAGTCGCTTGGAAGGTTCCATCCGACCGTCGTCTTCTTGGCGGCGATGCTCGCCGGACTGGCGGCACTTGCCGGGCTTTCGATCGGCTTGGGGTTTCTTGTCACGCGCGTGCTGCTGCACGTTTGGGGTTTGGGCACCTCCGACGAACGCGTCGAGGTGTGGCTGGCGACTCATCGCACGCCGTCTCAGACGCATGCCTCGCTGATCGGCTCGATCATCGCGGGCGGAGTTGTGCTGCCGATCGTCGTGGCATCGATCGCGGTCGCGTGCGTCGTGCTGCGAAAGTGGCGGATCGCGGCATTCGTCGTCTTCGCGCTGGCCGTCGAGTCGGCGTCGTATCGCGCCACGACCCTTCTCGTTCACCGGCCTCGGCCGAGTGTCGTGCGTCTCGAGCATCTACCGGTGAACGCCAGCTACCCGTCAGGCCACTTGGCGGCAGCGATCGCGGTCTACGCAGGCATTGTTCTCTTACTCACGTCCAGAATGACGAACCGCGTCTTCCAGGCGTTGGCGTGGACGATCGCCCTCGCGATACCGACGTTCGTTGCGTGGTCACGTCTTTACCGCGGTATGCACCATCCGTTTGACGTTGCAGGAGGCGCGATCGTAGGTATTGGCGCTCTGTTTGTCCTTGTTTTCGCCTGCCGGGCGGCGGGAGCCGCCAACGAGTTGCGACCGTGAGGACGGGGCGAGGATTGACGGTCGAGCCAAGCGGAGGAGGCCTAGGATGAAGGTCGCGGTCATTGCGCATTCTGGCAAGACGCTCCAAGGTGGGCTGCCCGAGCTTCGTCGCGTCCTCGAGTCCGAGGGGGTCACGGACTCCATGTGGTGCGAGGTGCCGAAGAGTCGCAAAGCACCCGCTCAGGTTCGGCATGCGTTGGAGGAGGGTGCGGAGCTCGTTTTCGCGTGGGGCGGGGACGGGATGGTTCAGCGGTGCGTCGACGTGCTCGCCGGGTCGGACGCAAGCCTCGCGATTATCCCGGCGGGGACGTCGAACTTCTTTGCGTCCAACCTGGGGATCCCCAAGGACATCGCGGAGGCGGTCGCGATTGGACTCCGCGGCGAACGGCATCGCTTCGACGTCGGCCGCTTCAACGGGGAGCGGTTTGCCGCCTTGGCCGGCACGGGCTTCGACGCCCTGATGATCCAAGACGCTGACGGCGGTCTCAAGGACCGGCTCGGCCGGGCCGCCTACGTGGTGGCGGGATCGAGGAACCTGCGTTCGAAGTCCTTTCGCGCGGAGATCAAGGTGGATGGCGTCGGCTGGTACAAGGGCAAGGCGAGCTGCATTCTCGTCGGCAATGTCGGTGAACTGTTCGCCGGGGTCGAGGCGTTCGAAGATTCGCGTCCGGACGACGGGATGCTCGAGCTTGGTGTGGTGAGTGCTGAGAATGTCGTCCAATGGGCCCGTACGATCGGGCGGTCCGTCGTTGGAAAGGCGAGTAAGTCGCCTTTCGTGCTTACGACGAAGGCCCACTCGGTGAAGGTCAAGCTGAATCGGAAGGTGCTCTACGAGCTCGACGGAGGGGTCCGAACGAAGGCGAAGTCGTTCAAGGTCAAGGTCGAGCCGGGTGCAGTCAGCGTGTGCGTACCCAAGGCCGCTCAGTGAGCCGGTCCATGTGGCGAGCGAGC
>JAYUDQ010000642.1:0-3681 GCA_043739745.1 Acidimicrobiia bacterium
ACCCACGCGCTCGATCTGCACACCACCGCCAAGGCCGCGTTCCTCGAGGAGTTCGAAGCGCGCATATTGCTGCCGCGTGGCCTCAACTACCGGGTCCAGTTCACCGGCCCGACCGGGACGAACGCTGTCGAGGCCGCCCTCAAGCTGGCCCGCCAGGCCACCGGGCGGACGAATGTCATCGCCTTCATGGGCGGCTACCACGGCCACTCGCTGGGCGCCCTCGCCGCGACCGCGAACCGCGATCACCGAGCCGCCGCCGGCACGCCGCTGTCGGGCGCCACGTTCATCCCGTTCCCCGGTGCCCCCTACGACAACATCGATACGCTCGCATACCTTCGCGCAATCCTCGCCGACTCCCACTCGGGCATCGACCTACCGGCGGCCGTGATCCTCGAGACGGTGCAGGCCGAAGGCGGCATCCACGTCGCACCGGTTCCATGGCTGCAGGCCCTACGGGCGATCTGCGACGAGTACGGCATCGTCCTCATCGTCGACGACATCCAGGTCGGCTGCGGCCGTACCGGTCCGTTCTTCTCGTTCGAGCGGGCCGGCATCGTCCCCGACATGGTGACGCTGTCGAAGTCGATCGGCGGGCTCGGCCTGCCAATGGCCATCACGCTCATCCGACCCGACCTCGATGTCTGGAAGCCGGCCGATCACACCGGCACGTTCCGCGGCAATCAGCTTGCGTTCGTCGCGGGCACCGAGGCGCTCCGGGTGTTTGACGACGAACAGCTGCAGATGGCGACTGTGGCCAATGCCGCGTTCGTCGAAGAACGTCTGCGCGTAGATGTCCTGGCCCTCGACAACCGCATCGACGTCCGCGGAACGGGCATGATCTGGGGCGTCGACCTTGGGCGGATCGACCCCACCGGTGCACTTGCCAAGGTGATAAGCCAGCAGGCATTCGCCGACGGGCTCATCGTCGAGCGCGTGGGCCGCAGCGACACCGTCCTGAAGGTCCTCCCGCCACTCAACATCCCGCACGAGCTGCTCGACGAAGGCCTGCGCATCCTGGCCGGATCGGTCAAGATCGCCCTCGACACGCTCGTGGCGTGACCGTCGCAGATCGTTCGGCGGGTCGCGGGGAAACTCCCGCGCTTGCCGATGATCTGCGCGCCTACTACCAGGCCGAGCGGGCTTCGTTCCACATGCCGGGGCATAAGCAGCGCCTCGCGGCATTGCATCCCTTGGCCGGCGAGATCCTCGGTGCAGCAGCCATCCGGGCCGACGTCAGCGAGATGGGTGGCTTCGACTATCTGCACTCGCCAGAAGGCCGTCTTGCCGTCGCGCAACAGCGGGCCGCGACCACCTTCGGCGCTGATCGGACATTCTTCCTCGTGAACGGGTCGACGGGCGGCAACCTGAGCGCGATCACTGCCTTCGCCGGTGACGGGGACCAGATCCTGATGCTGCGCGGCTCGCACCGCAGCGTCTACACCGGGGCTGCGCTGTCCGGCGCGATGCCGCGCTACGTGCCGATGATGCGCAACGAGGTGCACGACGGCTGGTTCGTCGCCGAGGCGCCACGGTTCGAAGGGAACCTGGCGGTCATCCACATCACCCGGCCGAACTACTACGGCATGGCCTGCGACCTTGCACCGTACGTCGAGCTGGCCAACCGGACGGGTGCGATTCTCGTCGTCGACGAGGCCCACGGATCGCACTTCGGCCTGCATCCCGACCTTCCCCGCTCGGCCCTCCACGAGGGTGCCGACGTCGTCATCCAATCGACCCACAAGACGCTTGGCGCACTCACGCAGGCGTCGATGCTGCACGTCCGCGGCACTCGGGCCGACCCCGACCGCCTCGCCCGCTCGCTGCAGATGCTTCAGTCGTCGTCGCCCAGCGCACTGCTGACGCTCTCGCTCGACCTCGCCGCCGCGCAGGTCGCGAACGAGGGAAGTCAGATGATGAGCCGGACCGTGGCACTCGCACGTTCCGTTCGGCACGCTCTCGCAACGATCCCCGGCCTGCGCCTGCTCGGCGACGAGCTTCTCGATGGCACGATCGTCGCGCTCGATCCCACGAAGATCGTCATCGATGTCGCCGGACTCGGCGGCAGCGGGTTCCGGGCGGCCCGCTTTCTGAAGGAGCACGAGCGGATCAACGTGGAGCTGGCCGACCATCGCCGGATCGTCTGCTCACTCACTATCGGCGACGACGAGGATTCGGCCGCAGTGTTGGTTCAAGCGCTAACGTCCTTGGCGAGATCGGCACCCGAGGCCGACACTGCCGCATCGGCCTCGCTGCCGGCGATACCTGAGCTCGTGGAGACACCGCATCGTGCGCTGCAACTGCCGACTGCGTCCGCGGCGATAGCCGACGTCGTGGATCGTACGTGTGCAGAGTACGTGATCCCCTACCCACCAGGCATCCCGATCGTGGTCCCGGGCGAACGGCTGACGGCCGAGGTGCTGGCTTCGATCCGCGAGTTCCGGGTGGCAGGTAGCCGCATCGTCGGACCCGTCGACCCAACGGGCGAGCGGCTGCTCGTTCTCGCCTGATATCCACTGCAGAAAAGCCGCACCTGCGTAGCACTCCCGCCGTCAGCGGTTCACAATCCACTGGACGCCTTGCACGCCTCGCCAGCCGAGGTACAGCGCGAGCGCAACGATCATCAGCTTGAAGTGCCACGGTGCCTTCGGCTCGTCACCCTCCTGTTCACCCGGACCCGGCATGCCGAGCGACCGCGCCTCCATTCGCAAAGCACCCTGGGTAGCAAGCACCGCATGACACGTTGGGCACGAGCCGTTCTCGGCGAGTGCGTTCGGCGCCCAGTACTTCGCACACGGATCACACCAAGGCATCGGCCACGAACCTACCTGCGCCGCACGACCGGCCGTGCCGCCGATGAGGCAGCCCAGCCCGAAGTCGACCTACTTCTTGTCGCCGAGCTCGTTCGCCTTTGCCTTCATCTGGGCCTTCAGGGTGTCGAGGTCACCACCGCCCTCGGTGAACTTGAGGAAGCCGGCGAACGCAACGCCGACAGCAGCGATGAGCGCGAGGAACAATCCGAACGCCCGACTGAAGTGATCCTCGCCGATGAGGAACTTGAAGGCCACCAGGATCAGCGCGGCCGCGCCACCCGCGAGGTAGAGCGGTGGCATCTCCGCTGGCAGCTTCACCGACGAGAAGCGGCGCAGACCCACCCACACCATCAGTCCGAGGACGATGAAGAACGGCAGACCTCCCCAGAGGAAGCCGACGTCCCAGCCGTTGCCGCCGACGTTGATGACACCGGCATCGAATGTGAACCAGTCGAGGAACGTACTGATCAGGAACACGATGCCGGCGCCGAACAAGATCTTGTCGGCCTTGGTGAGCTTGCTCAGGTCCATGTGACTCTCCATCATCGGTGGTCCGGGTGAGATGTACTGGCGCAACGCTAGCGCCAGACTCCGAACATTCCTAGGAACACTTACGAACGGGGCCGATCGACGCAGCCACATGACGGAGAAGCTCCCGTATGCTCCCGCCCCATGACACGTATCCCCCGCGATGGCTGCATCCACGTAGTCATCGAGATTCCTCGAGGCTCTCGCAACAAGTACGAGATCGACCACGAGTCAGGCAAGATCTTCCTCGACCGCCGGCTGTTCTCCGCGACCGTGTATCCGGCCGACTACGGGTTCATTCCCGACACGCTCGGCGAAGACGGCGATCCGCTCGACGCGCTCG
>JAYUDQ010000643.1:0-3672 GCA_043739745.1 Acidimicrobiia bacterium
AGAACCCGCGGCCGACGAGAAGATCCAAGCCGTCATCGATACGCGCACCTATGAAGACAACCGATTCCTGTTCTTCTGCACGAAGTTCGGACAGGTGAAGAAGACGCTGATGAGCGAGTACGACAGCTCGCTCCGGGCGGGGATCATCGCCGTCAACCTGCGTGAGGGCGACGAACTGGTGCGCGTCATCCAGGTCAACGACAACGACGACATCCTCATGGTCAGCCGCATGGGCCAGGCCATCCGGTTCACCGGCGAGGAGGTCCGGGCCATGGGTCGTGCCGCGGCTGGCGTCCGCGGGATGAAGATGAAGACCACCGACGAGGTGGTGGCCTGCGACGTCGTCACCGACGCCACAGACATGCTGATCATCACGGACCTCGGGTTCGGCAAGCGCGTCAATGCCGCCAAGTTCAACCAGCAGGGCCGTGGTGGGCAGGGCGTCATCGCCATCAAGCTTCCGGTTCGCAAGGGTGTGGTCGCGGCAGCGTTCGTGGTGCAGCCGGAGGACGAGATCATCCTGATCTCCGACGGCGGGGTCACCAACCGTCAGGCCGTCAGCTCGATCACTTCCCAAGGCCGCGAGGCCACCGGCATCCGGGTGATGAACCTCGATGCTGGACAGACCGTTGCGTCCGTTGCCAAGGTGCTGGGAGTAGTCGAGGGGGAGTGATCGTCGGCCGACAGTCGGCTGACACTTTCGCAATCCCGTAGGGCCCGACTTCCCTCGTCGATAGCGGTAGGTGTGCGCCCACGCGCGCCACCTTCGTCGTGGGAGGTTGGTCATGGTCATACGGTCGCGTCATACGGATGCGCGTTGGTGGGCGAGCGAGCGAGCGTCGGTGACGGTTGTGGTCGCCGGCGCGCTCGTCCTGTTGTCCTTGCTGAGTCTGGGCGTGGTGCGCGTCGGACTGGCCGCAACGGCCCGAGCCCGTGCGCAGGCGGCTGCCGACGCAGTGGCCCTGGCCGGAGTGGTCGACGGCCGTGATGCAGCCGAGCAGATGGCTGCCGCGAACGGTGCAGCGATCACGTCGTACTCGGACGAAGGAACGGAACTGGAGGTCGAGGTGCGCGTCGACGATGCCGTCGCAACCGCCCGAGCCTTCCGGAAGGATCCACCCCCGACGGTCGTGGTGCTCGACCCACCACCCGATTCGACGGTGGCCGACACAACAGCCGCTGGGAACACCATGATCCCCGGGAAGACGGGTGCTGGGCCCTGACGCAGCGACACCGTTTCGGGCCGGGTTCGGCGCGTCTCGTAGGCTGCCCGATCGATGGCACGACGAGTTCGACGGGGGGTCAAGGCGCGTCGCGTCGTACGCCGCTTCGAGCTGTGGTCGGTGGCCAAGCTGGCATTGGTCTTCCACCTGTTCTGTTACGCGCTGACGGTAGCGGTGCTGGTTGTGTTGTGGAACGTCGCCTTCAGGCTCGGCACGATCACGAAGCTCGAGACCTTCCTCAGCGACTTCGGTTTTTCCGACAAAGTGTCGAAACAGGACTTCCGCCTGCACGGCGATGCCATCTTCCGGGCCGGCACGATGGCCGGTCTTGGGCTCGTTGCGCTGAACACGTTGGCGACCGTGTTGCTGGCGTTCTTCTACAACGGGGTCAGTGGGCTGTTCGGCGGTGTCGTCGTGTCGGTACTCGAGGAGCGTCCGCCGCTGAGTCCGGCCGAGCGCCGAGCGGTGTCGGCCGACGGGCGCGGCGAGCGGCTCGCACTCCCTTCAGGAAGCGTCGACCCGGTCGCCGGTAAGCGTCTGCGGCGCCGGGTTCGGCGCAAACGCGAGCAGGCCGCGGAAGCTGCGGCAAAGGCGGAAGCGTCGGCCGTGCTCATGGCGTCGGCTCTCGTCGTTCCCGGCAAGGAACGAAGGGTTCGAGACCGCAAGGCCAAGAAGGCGAGTCCGCCGGCTGTTGCAGGTCGGCCATTGGAACCGCCGACGTCGTTGGAACAGCAGCCGGCGCCGTCAGAACCGCAGCCGGCCTCGTCGCAATCTCCACCCGTCGCGACTGTGCGGAAGCCCAGAGCAAAGCCACCCAACGGCCACCCGGGCCCAAAATCCGGTGCCGAAGTCTTCGTCAGCAACCCGTCCACAGGGTTATGGGGGAAGGAGGCGGACCCAGGCTCCGCAGTCGTACCTGACGGGAACGCCGATCCAACGACGGCAGGCGGAGCAGACTCTCCGGTTGCCGCCAGCATGCCGGGCACCCCGGCGTAGCGGGCCAAACGCGGAAGGGGAGGCCAAACTCGTCGTGTACAGTCGTCCCCTCCGCGGGGCTATAGCTCAGTTGGTTAGAGCGTCACACTGATAATGTGAAGGTCGCTGGTTCGATTCCAGCTAGCCCCACCGTGAATGCGATCCGGCGTCTCTTTGTCTCTCTTGGCGTAGCCGGCATCGTCGCGGCAGCCATTCGCCTCCGTGGTTCCGGTGGCATTCCTCCGCAGAACGGTGGCTGGCGCGAGTTGACCGGTCCGGATCTCCGGTAGCGCGTTGCGAGTGCTCCTCGTCGGCTGCGGCGCCGTTGGTGCTCGTGCCGCACGCCAGTTGTCCACGGTCACCGGGGTCGACAGCATCGTCATCGACGATCCGCGTACCGAGCATGTCGAGGCGGTCGTACGTTCCATCGGGTCAATCATCTCTCCGGCCGGTACACGCACGTGGTCCGAGGTGCGCCCCGATGTTGTCGTCCTTGCGACGCCTGCAGGGCATCGCAGCGCAGCCGAGCAGGCGCTCGGGCTCGGTGCCCATGTGGTGTCGGTGAGCGATGCGGTGAACGACTGCCTGGACTTGCTCGCACTCAATGATCGAGCCGTCAGGGCCGCTCGCACAGTCGTCGTGGGTGCCGGGTTCTCGCCCGGTCTCACGTGCGTGCTGGCCCGCCACGCCGCTGCAGAGTTCGATTCGATTGACGAGATTCATGTCGCAAAGATGGGAACGGCCGGGCCGGCCTGTGCACGTCAGCACCACGAGGCCCTCCGCTCGGAGGGGAGGGACTGGCGCGATGGCGAATGGGTGTCGCAGCGCGGCGGCTCGGGACGTGAACTGTGCTGGTTCCCCGACCCGATCGCCGGAGCCGATTGCTATCGCGCTGCGCTCAGCGACCCCATGCTCCTGCACCGCTACTTCATCCAAGCGAGTCGGATCACGGCCCGAATCGCCGCGACCCGCCGGGATCGGCTCACGTCCCGACTGCCGATGATGCGACCTCCCCACCCCGAGGCCGGAGCCGGGGCCATCCGTGTCGAGGTCCGCGGCCGCAAGTCCGCGATGGCCGACGTCGTGGTCTTCGGTGCAATGGATCGACCTTCCGTTGGTGCTGGCGCGGTGCTGGCCGGGACAGTGGGTGCGATCGGCGCAGGTGCGATTGCACGGTCGGGCGCGGGCGGGTTGGCCGAACTGGTCGAACCAGTGCCGTTCCTCACCGAGTTGGCTAGGCGAGGCGTGAAGTGTGCCCGGTTCGAGGGATTGCTCGGGGGTAGTCGCTGAGTCCTCCGGGGCGCCCTGTCGGCGAGTCCGGGTGTGAAAGGATTGTGGTCCCGCCCGGGGACGTAGCTCAATTGGTAGAGCGCCTGCTTTGCAAGCAGGAGGTCGACGGTTCGATCCCGTTCGTCTCCACAATGAAGTGCCTGGTCAGTAGCGGTGTGGTGGTTCCGGCGAGTTGAAAGTCTTG
>JAYUDQ010000644.1:0-9281 GCA_043739745.1 Acidimicrobiia bacterium
CCCCACTTGCTCACCAGCTACCGACCCCTGCCCGGCTCCTATGACGAGCTGCTCGACAGTGATGGTGCGATCCGTGAGCAGTGGAGCCACGTGGGCACGGCGCTGGCGGGACTGGGGCACGACGAGCTGCTGCGCCGCCAGTTCGACGTCGACCGTCTCCTCGATGCCGATGGCGTCTCGTACAACGCGTTCGGGGCCAACGACCCCCGCGGCCGCCGCTGGGCGCTCGACCCGATCCCGGTCGTGCTGTCCAGCCAGGAGTGGGCCGAGATCGAGAGCGGGGTCATCCAGCGGGCCGAGCTGCTCGACCTGATCCTGGCCGATCTCTACGGCCCTCGCGACCTCATCCGCAGGGGCCTTCTGCCGGTCGAGATGGTGTTCAGCCACCCGGGCTTCCTGCGGGCCTGCGACCAGATCGGTTCCGGCCGTTCGCCGGGGTCGACGCTGATCACCTATGCCGTCGACATCGCGCGTGACGGCGAAGGCCGCTCGGTCGCACTGGCTGATCGGGCCCAGGCCCCGTCGGGCGCGGGCTACGCGTTGGAGAACCGGGTCGTCGTGTCGCGCGTCTTCCCGAGCCTTTACCGCGACGCCCAGGTCCACCGCCTCGCGCCGTTCTTCCGTTCCCTGCGGACGGCACTGCAACATGCCGCGCCGCCGTTGTCGCCAAACCGCAACGACCCCCGCATCGTCGTGCTCACCCCCGGTCCGTTCAGCGAAACGGCGTTCGAGCATGCCTACATGGCGTCCTACCTCGGCTACTCGCTCGTCGAGGGCGGCGACCTCACCGTCCGCGACGGCCGGGTCTGGATGCGCTCGCTCGGACGCCTCGAGCCGGTCGACGTCATCATGCGGCGCGTCGACGACTGGTATTGCGACCCGCTCGAGCTGAAGGGCGATTCCCGCCTCGGCGTTCCCGGCCTCGTCGACGCGGCCCGACGCGGCACGGTCTCGATCGTGAACCCGCTCGGCAGCGGCATCGTGGAGAGCCCGGCCATGCTCGCGTTCCTGCCCAAGATCGCCGAGCACTTCTTCGGCCAGCAGCTCCGCCTGCCGTCGGTCGAGACGTTCTGGTGCGGCGACGACCGCAGCCGCGCCCACGTGCTGGCCAACCTGTCTTCGCTCGTCATCAAGCCGACGGCCCGCGAGGCCGGCACCAGCACCGTGCTCGGCTGGCAGCTCTCGGCCGACGCGCGCACGGAGCTCCACCGCCGCATCGATGCATCGCCGCATCTGTGGACCGCACAGGTGCCCGTGGCACTCGCAACCGCACCGACGCTCACGCTCGAAGGCTTCGAAGCGCGTCGCACCGTCCTGCGGGCCTTCGCCGTCGCCCGCGGCGACTCCTATGCGGTCATGCCGGGCGGGCTCATTCGGGTATCGCCGGACACCGACGGATCACTGATCTCGAACCAGAGCGGTGCTCCCACCAAAGACGTATGGGTCCTGGCCACCGAGCCGGAGAAGCTCACGGGCTTCTGGCTGCAGAGCGGTCCGACCGTCGAGGCCAGCGATCCGGTCGGCTCGATGCCGTCGCGCGCCGCCGAGAACCTCTACTGGCTCGGCCGATACGCCGAACGGGCCGAGGACGCGGTCCGTCTACTGCGCGTCGTCTACGACCGTCGCAACGACTTCGCCAGCGGCACCAACCCGGCCGGTACCGAGTGCCTCAACATTTTGCTACGTACGCTTACGTTCGTCACAACCGCGTATCCGGGCTTCCTCGACGCGGACACCGTGACCACGCCGGGCCACGAACTGTTCTCGTTGGTTGTCGACGAGCAGCGCAAGGGCACGCTCGCCCATGCGGTTCGCCGTCTCCTCGACTCCGCCTATGCCGTGCGCGACCAGCTGTCGAGCGACACGTGGCTCGTGATCGGCAACCTCGACCGCGAGATTCTCGAACTGCGGTCGCCGTCAGGGGATCGGCCGATGCTGGTGCAGGATGCGCTCGCCCGTTCCATGCAAAGCCTGCTCGCCCTTGCCGGCCTGGCCGGCGAGAGCATGGTCCGCGACCCGGGCTGGCACTTCATGGACGCGGGCCGCCGCATCGAGCGAGCCCTCCAGATCACGACGCTGCTGCGTTCGACGATGACCCGCGTGAACGACATCGCAACCGACAGCCTCCTTCTGGAATCGGTCCTCACCACGGCCGAGAGCATCATCACCTACCGCCGACGGTACCGGTCGCAGGCTCAGGTGCAGACGATGCTCGACCTGCTGCTGCTCGACCACGGCAACCCCCGCTCGCTGGCCCATGCCCTCGACCGGCTGCACACCGACGTGGCCCAGTTGCCGCGTGACAGCGACGAGGGTGAGACGTCCACCGGCAAGCTCACGAAGGTCGAACGGCTCGTCCTCGAGACCTCCACGGCGCTGAAGCTGGCCGACACCGGCCTGCTGGCCGAGGCCAACGACATCGGCGAACGGCCGCAGCTCGACGCGTTCCTGCTGCGCATCGCGGAACTGCTGCGCCGCTGCGGCGACGCGATCGACTCGACCCACTTCACCCATCTCATGCCGCAGCGGGCCATGCCCGTCTCATTCCGGTGACTCGGTCGTAAGCGCGCATGTCATACCGGATCGTCCATCGCACGGCCTACAGTTACGAGTCATCCGTGTCGGCGTCCTACGGCGAGCTCTACCTGCTGCCGCGAAGCAGTGACGCACAGACCGTCGTGACGGCCGAGGTGGACATCGACCCGCGTCCCGAAACATACGGCGAGCGCGACGACTTCTTCGGCAACCGGGCCGCCAACTTCGCCGTCCTCCAGGGACATACGACGTTGACCGTCACCACCACCAGCGTGGTCGACGTGACCGGCCGGCCCATTCCGGCACTCGGCTCCGGCCCGTCGTGGGAGTCGGCGCAGGGTTCGTTGAAGTCGTCGCTGGAACCCGACGTGCTGGAGGCGCGGCAGTTCGTGCTCGACTCTCCCGGGGTGCCTATCACCGCTGCGGTCCGGGACTACGCGGCGCCGTCGTTCTGGACCGGTCGGCCGCTCGTCGATGTGCTCTGGGATCTCACGACCCGCATCAACCACGACTTCGCCTACAAGCCCGGCGCCACCGATCTGCACACGACGCCCGACGAGCTGCTCGAGCTGCGCAAGGGCGTCTGCCAGGACTTCGCCCACCTGCAGATCGCCTGTCTGCGCGCCTACGGTCTGGCCGCCCGCTACGTGAGCGGCTACCTGGAGACGATCCCGCCGCCGGGGAAGCCGAAGCTGCAGGGTGCCGACGTCTCCCATGCGTGGGTGTCCGGATTCGTGCCGACGATCGGCTGGGTCGACGTCGATCCGACCAACGACCTGTTCGTGGGAACTCGCCACATCTGCACCGCCTGGGGCCGCGACTACGCCGACATCTCGCCGCTCAAGGGCGTGATCTTCACCGAGGCGAAGACCAACACGATGACCGTCTCCGTCGACGTGACGGCTTTGTAGATGGCGGCGGGCCCCGGCTCCGCTGCGCTTCGCCACCCGCCGGATGCGCCTCGCGGGGCGCTCATTGCTTCACTCACTCGCTGCGCTCACTCGCTTTCGCATTCGGCCACGGCGCCCGTGCCGACGGCGGCGGAGCCCAGCTCCGCTGCGCTTCGGCCTGCCCCCGACCAACAGGATCAACCTGAAGGCGGTTTGGAACGCCGGAGGGTGCCCTGGTGACCCCAATCCACATCTCCGGTGATCGGGATCGCAGGTGTGGTCGGTCTCCGGCGTTCTGGATCACCGGCAGGGTGAATCGGACGCGCCGGACCGGACGCCCCGGACTCGACGAGCCACACGTGCGGTTTCTCGCCGTTCGGAGTGGAAGGGTTGTGTGGTTGCGGTTTCTCGCCGGGCGGAGCGAAACCGCCGAGGGCATCCGCCGAGGGGCACATCCGAGTAGGCGCGCCGAGCGCACGAACGAACTTGGAGGCGGTCGATCAGGAACGCCGGAGATGTGATCTGATCCGCCCGACGAAGGGATCACCTGCGGTCAGGAACGCCGCAGATGTGATCTGGGGTCGTGCAGGCCAGGCCCGGCGATCCAGACCACCGGAAAGGTGATCCTGATCGACGGAGGAGGTCAGTCGGCAGGGATGGGCGCGGTGATCGTCGCCAGGAACGCGGCGACCTCGGCGAAATGACGGGTGCGTCTGAAGGGCGGCAACGCGTCGAGCAGGTCGTTGCGGTACGACGCCTGGGTACTGAGACGCGGGTCGAGCACGGCCACGACACCACGGTCGCTCGACGATCGGATCAGCCGGCCGCAGCCCTGCGCCAGCAGCATCGCGGCACGGGGCACGTCGATGAGCCGAAATGCGGCGGCGCCGACGCGCTCGCGGCGGGCCACCAGCAGCGGCTCATCGGGACGGGCGAACGGGAGCTTGTCGATGACGACCAGGCTCAGGGCGCGACCGGGTACGTCGATGCCCTGCCAGAAGCCCATGGTGGCGAACAGGCACGACGTCTCGTCCTCGGCGAACAGCTTCGTGAGCGCCGGCTTCGGCAGGTCGCTCTGGGTCAGCACGCGGAAGGGGAGCGAGCGCGTCGCCATCGCATCGGCCGCAGCTTTCATGCCCCGCCAGCTCGTGAACAGCGCCAGCGTCCGCCCACCCGCAGCCTTGAGGAGTGCCTCCAGCTCGTCGTGCATCGCCGGCTCGTACGCGGGCGTGCGTGGATCGGGGAGGTGGCGGGCGCAGTAGAGGATGCCCTGGTTGGCGAAGTCGAACGGGCTGCCGACGTTCATCTCCACCGTTGAGTCGGCGGCCAGACCGAGGCGGGCCCGCAGGTTGCTCGGGATCGTGGCACTCGTGAGGATGGCGGTGGTGTTCGCCCACGTGGTGTTGGCCAGGCTGAGGGCGACCTCGACGGGCGAGATGCGCAGGACCGGACCGCGGGTGCGGCTGCCCTGGTCGACCCAGGCGACCCGGGCATCGGTCTCTTTGGCAAGCGGCTCGTCGCCCCGCGAGTCGCCTTCCCCGCCCTCGGGAACGGAAGCAGCCGCGGCCGGCTTTGCCCGCACCGCGCCGAGCTCGCTCGCGTCGATCAGCTCGTTCACCAACGCGGTTGCGGCCTGGACGGCACGGACCTTGCGTGCACCCACCCCGTCGCCCGCGCCGTCCGGCACGTTGCGCAATGCGGCAAGCGCCTTGTTGACCCGCTCGATGCCGGTGACCAACGCCCGAC
Source organism: Acidimicrobiia bacterium (assembly GCA_043739745.1). Classification (GTDB taxonomy): domain Bacteria; phylum Actinomycetota; class Acidimicrobiia; order Acidimicrobiales; family JANYDT01; genus JAYUDQ01. The sequence continues at coordinate 5,172 of JAYUDQ010000644.1, forward strand.
GAACCTCAGGGATCGCGCCCGGTCCGTCGACGAGCCGTTTGCCCGCATGCGGCGTGAGCGCCTCCTCCAGTCGCATGCCGGCGTCGACCAGGTCCACGGTCTTGTCGAGATCGACGACGACCTGGCGAACGCGGCCTGCGAGGAAGGCGAAGCGTCCGGCCGACAGCTCGAGCCCGAGGCTGTCGGCCATGATGTCCTCGACCTCGTGGGCCTCGTCGAAGATGACGACATCGTGGTCGGGAAGCACGTAGCCGCCGCTGCGCACGTGCTGGCCGTAGAGGTGCGTGTTCACGACGATCACGTCGGATTGCGCGGCTTCCTTCCGGGCCTTCTCGGCCAGGCACATCTCCCCGCTCGGGCACTTGCCGGCACCCGGGCACTCGCCGGCCGACACGCTCACCGCCGACCACGCGGCCGCTGAAGGTTCGAAGTCGAGCTCGGCGCGGTCGCCCGTTTCCGAGGTACCTGCCCATTCGACGATCTTCGTGACTTCCTCGACCAGGCGCTCCTTGGCGCGTACGCCGGTACCCGTGTCGATGTCGTCGCCGAAGCGCATCTGTCCGTTGTCGCCGGCAACCTTCAGCTCCATCGCCTTCTGGACGCAGAAGTAGTTGCTGCGGCCCTTGAGCACGGCGAACGCGAACCGCTCGCCGAGGTGGGCCTGGAGGAACGGCAGGTCCTTGTTGGCGAGCTGATCCTGCAGGGCCTTGGTGGCGGTCGATACGACGACTTTGCTGCCCGACAGCACTGCCGGTACGAGGTAGCCGAGCGACTTGCCGGTGCCGGTGCCGGCCTGCACGACGAGGTGACCGCCCTTCGTGATGGCATCGGCTACGGCTTCGGCCATGCGCACCTGGCCTTCGCGAGCCTCGCCCCCGCCCGGGAGTTGGGCCGTGACCCGTGCCAGAGCAGCGGAAACGAGCGCGGAAGCCATACCGCAGTCTGGCCGACAAGTGGCGCGGATGATGTGCGAATCGCGGTGGTGTTCTGCCGCATCCCGCGCTCGTTGCAACCTCGAAGGCGCGCCCTCGTTTGGGCCGCAGGAGGGCGTAACGTCGTCGTCCGTGCGACGCAGCTCTCCCCGACCGGAACTTCCCCCGGGAATCGACGCGGCGCGGGTGCCCATGCACATCGGGTGTGTCATGGACGGCAACGGCCGTTGGGCCAGTCGGCGCGGACTTCCCCGGACCGACGGCCACGCGGCGGGCGAGGAGGCCTTGTTCGATGCCGTCGAAGGCGCGCTGCAGCTCGGTGTCGAGTGGTTCACGGTGTACGCGTTCTCGACCGAGAACTGGCGGCGTCCGGTTGATGAAGTGCGCTTCCTGATGCACTTCAACGAATCGCTGCTGCTGCGCCGACGGGACGAATTGAACGGCATGGGCGTGCGCATCCGCTTCATCGGACGGCGCAACTGGCGGGTTCCACGCCGCCTGCTGAAGCAGATCGAGGATGCGGAGAAGCTGACCCGCTCGAACCGACGCATGACGCTGACGTTCGCGTTCAACTACGGCGGCCGGGCCGAGATCGTCGACGCTGTCCAGCGCATCATCCGTGACGGCGTGTCGCCCGACAAGGTCGACGACAAGCTCATCAGCCGCTACCTCTACGCGCCCGACATGCCCGATCCTGATGTGATGGTGCGGACCTCGGGCGAGTACCGGACCTCGAACTTCCTGCTGTGGGAGCTGGCCTATTCGGAGCTCGTGTTCACCGACGTGCTGTGGCCCGACTTCCGGCGCGAACACCTCTTCGAGGCCGTCCGCACGTTCCAGAACCGAGACCGTCGCTTCGGAGGGATCGACTCCTACGACCTGCCGACCGACAGCCCATGACGCTATTCCGGTGCAAGGGAATCGTTCTGCGCACCTACAAGTTGGGCGAGGCCGACCGGATCATCAGCATCGTCACGGACACCCACGGAAAGGTCCGTGCCGTGGCCAAGGGCATTCGCAAGACGAAGTCGCGCATCGGTGCCCGTCTCGAACCGATGTCCCACGTGTCGCTGCTCATCTACAAGGGCCGAGGCGACCTCGACATCGTCAGCCAGGCCGAGTCGATCGAGAACTACCGCTCCGTGCGCGAGGACCTCGACCGGCTCACCCATGCGACCGCGCTGCTCGAAGCGGTCGACCTGGTGTCGATCGAGGGGCAGGTCGACGACCGCCTCTACGGCATGCTCGGCGGCGCGTTGCGCAGCCTCAACCAGCGGGACTCGGCGCTGCTCGTCCCCGCCTTCTACTGGAAGCTCCTGGCTCATGAGGGATACGAGCCGTCGCTCGACGAGTGTGTGCGCTGCGGCGGCGATACCGAGATCGTCGGCTTCGATCCGGCCGCCGGTGGGGTCACCTGCCGCTCGTGCACGGTTGGGTCACGGGTCAGCGAGGACGCCATCGATCTGATGCGGCGCATCCTCGGCGGCCAGCTCGCCGGAGCGCTGCGGGAGCCGGCCAGCGCAGTCACGCACGAGGTGGAGCGGCTCGCCACGGCGTCGCTCGAGCATCAGCTGGAGCGACGGCTCAAGGCGGGACGCCTGCTGGATCACGCATGACCGATCACCCGTGAGCGAGCCGGGTACCTCGCTCGCGCCCGGGCTCAGCAGGGTCGCGAACGCAGCCGACGCACAGCGCCGAGCCGACCTCCGGCGTATGAAGCTTTTGGCGCTCGGCCTCCTCGTCCTCGTCACCGTCATATTCATATGTGCACGTATCTTCGAGGACGACCACCCGTGGCTCGGCTATGTGCGGGCGTTCGCTGAAGCCGCGATGGTGGGCGCGTTGGCCGACTGGTTCGCGGTCACCGCACTGTTCCGCCATCCGCTGCGCATCCCCATTCCGCACACCGCGATCATCCCGACCAAGAAGGACGAGATCGGCCGGGGCCTCGGCGGGTTCGTGCAGGAGAACTTCCTCACGCCATCGGTGCTGGGCGAGAAGGTGCGCGCGGCCCAGCCCGCGGCTCGCCTCGGTGCCTGGCTGGCGGTCACCGACCATGCCCGCCGTGTCGGTGACGGTCTCGGACGGCTCGTGACCGCGGGCAGCGAGGTGCTCCGTGACGACGACGTGCAGGCCATCATCGAGCAGAACCTCCGGGTGCGTGCCCGCTCGGTCCAAGCTGCGCCCGTTGTGGGTCGTGTGCTGCACGAGGTCGCCGGTGATGGTCGCCAGGCGCTTGTGGTCGAGTCCGCGTTGGCGAAGCTCGAAGGTTTGCTGAACGACAATCGGAATGTGCTCCGCCAGGCGTTCGCCGGAGAATCGCCGTGGTGGGTGCCGATGCGCATCGACGACCGGGTGTTCGAGCGCATCTTCACCGGCTTCGTCGGCATCGTCGGCGCCATGCGCGCCGACCCTTCGCATCCGCTCCGGCAGTCGATCGACACGCAGATCTCGGCGGCCATCGACCGGTTGCAGACTGACGCCGGGTTGATCGCCCGGGGCGAGCAGCTCAAGGAAGAGCTTCTCAACCATCCCTCGGTGAAGCCGTGGATAGCCGGCGCATGGACGCAGGTGAAGTCGGAGATCGTCGCCCAGAGCACGGACCCGGCCAGCGAGCTTCGCCAACGGGTCGAGCGTGCCGTCCTCGATGTCGGTGCCCGGCTCGTCGGCGATGCAGCGCTCGCGACCAAGGTCGACGGGTGGGCCGAGCGGGTCGTCGGCTCGGTCGTCGAGTCGTACGGGCACGAGGTGGCCGGGATCATCACGTCCACGGTCGAGCGGTGGGACACGGACGAGACCGTGGAGCGGATCGAGAACCAGATCGGCCGCGACCTGCAGTTCATCCGGATCAACGGCACCGTCGTTGGCGGCCTGGCGGGGCTGGTGATCTACACCGTGTCACGAGTCCTATGACTCTGACGGCGATTGGCAGTCGGTGGTCGGCGGTCGGCGGTCGGTGGTCGGTGGTCGTACAGGTCGGCGGTCGTACAGGTCGACGTTTGGAAGGTTCGCCCGATCAGACCGGGACAACCTTCCAAAGGTCGCATCGAATGGTAGATTCCTGCCATGTCTCCGACCCACACCATCACCATGGATCGGGCCGGGCGGATCGTCGTACCGAAGGCGCTGCGCGCCGAGCTGGCGGTCGAACCCGGCCAGCCGCTCCGGGCACAGGTGC
>JAYUDQ010000645.1:0-9278 GCA_043739745.1 Acidimicrobiia bacterium
TTTGGTGTCGTGGTCGCAGGGTCGAGCTCGGCGACCACACGTCCGCCGAACATGACGAGCAGGCGATCGGACAGGCCGATGAGCTCGTCGAGATCGGCCGAGCTGAGTACGACGGCCATGCCATCGGCCCGGGCCTCACGCAGCCGGTCCCACACGCTGGCCTGCGCCCCAACGTCGACGCCAAGCGTCGGGTGCGCTGCGATCAGTAGGCGCGGACGGGCCGACAGCTCGCGCCCGACGATGAGCTTCTGCTGGTTGCCGCCGGACAAGGCCTGGGCGCTGACGTCGATGTCGGGCGTCTTCACGTCGAAGTCGCGCACGATGTCCTCGCTGTGGCCGCGCACCGCGTCAAGATCGACGAGCAGCCCGTCGGGACCCTCGACGTTGGCGTCTTCGGTCTGGTGGCCGAGCAGGACGTTCTCCCAGATCGGTGAGCCGAGCAGAAGGCCTTCTCGTTGCCGGTCTCGCGGTATGTAACCCATCCCGTGCTCGCGGCGGTCGCGGGTGGACGCCCGAGTGATGTCGCGCATCGTCCCGTCGATCAAGAACGACAGCGTTCCCTCATCGATCGGCAGCAGCCCCATCAGAGCCTCCATCAGCTCCTCCTGCCCATTGCCCTTCACACCGGCGACGCCGACGATCTCGCCCTCGTGGACGTCGAAGCTGATCGACCGGCACGCCCAGCGGTCCCGTGCCGACGGTACCCGTACACCGATGCCAACGGCCCGCAACGCCACCGCTTCGCGGACCGTCGACCCGCTCGTCGCCGGTGAGGGCAGCGTGCTGCCGACCATCATCTCGGCGATCTGACGGGCATCCACGTCGGCGGCGTCGACCGTGCGGACCATCCGCCCGGCCCGCAGAACGCTGATCGAGTCGGCTATGGCGAGCACCTCGTTGAGCTTGTGGCTGATGAAGATGATCGTCACCCCGGTCGAGCGCAGCTGTCGGAGGTTCGCGAACAGCTGGTCGACCTCCTGCGGCACGAGCGCCGAGGTCGGTTCGTCGAGGATGAGGAGGCGGGCACCGCGGTAGAGCGTCTTGATTATCTCGACCAGTTGGCGCTCGCCGACCGAGAGGTCACCGCACCGGCGCTGCGGATCGATCGGTGACCCATAGGACTCGCTCAGTTCTCGTATCCGAACCTCCGCGGCATGGGTGTCCAGTCGGTGCAAGTTGATGTGGCCCCAGTGCGTCGTCGGCTCGGAACCGAGCACGATGTTCTCGAGCACGGTGAGGTTGTCGGCCAGCATGACGTGCTGGTGCACCATGCCGATGCCGGCAGCGATGGCGTCCGCCGTGCTGCGGAACTGCACCCGGGCCCCGTCGAGGAGGATGTCGCCGGCGTCCGGTGTCAGCAACCCGTAGAGGATGTTCATCAGCGTGCTCTTGCCGCAGCCGTTCTCGCCGACGATGGCGTGGATCTCGCCCTTGTACACGCGGAGGTCGATGGCGTCGTTGGCAACGACGCCGGGGAACAGCTTCGTAACCCCCCGGAGCTCGACGACGGGAACCTTCACACTTGTCGGCATGGCTCAGGCGCGGACGACGACGACCGGGACCACGGCGTGGTCGAGCACACTGTTGACGGTCGAACCGAGCAGGGCCGCCATCCCCGCACCCCGACCGTGGCTCCCGAGGACGAGGAGGTCGCCGTCGCGCACGGTGTCGAGCAGCACCTGGACGGCGCTTCCCTCGGGGAGAAGCCCTGAGACGTTCGAACCACAGCGGTCGCGGGCCAGCTCAAGGGAACGGTCGAGGACGCATGCCCCGTCGACCTGGGTGAGGTCGCGGGCCTGGGCGATGTTCGTGCCGTCGGTCGAGTACGGGTACCCCCACGCATGGACCAGCACCAGCGCGACGCCGTACAGGTCGGCTTCGTCGGTCGCCCATCGCAGTGCCCGGTCGGAGGACGATGATCCGTCGATGCCGACGACGATCCGGTCGGGGCGGCCCGTCGTCGCCTTGCCCCGCACCACCGCAACGGCGCAGGGACTGTGCCGCACCACGGCCCGCGGGGTGCTGCCGAGCATGAACGCCGAGATGCTTCCGTGGCTGCTCGCTCCGATGACCACCATGTCGTCGGCATCCACGCCATGGAGCAGGACCGACGATGCCGGCCCGGCCGACACCTCGGTCGTCACATGGAGATCGGGATGCAGCGTCGTGACCCGTTGCGCCATCGCTGATGCATTCGCCTCGGCCGATTCGGCAACGAGCACGATCGCCTGGCCCGAAGGCCAGCCCGGGGTCAGTGCGCCCATCGAGGGGATGTCGTAGCACGACACGATCCGCAGTCCCACCTTGCGCTTCGCTGCCTCGTTCGCGGCCCACAGCACCGCATCGGATGCGGTGTCGCTGCCGTCGTATCCCACAGTGATCTGATCGCTCATGCGAAAGATCATCTGCACCAGTCAAGGCGGGCACCAGGGCCTTCAGACCCCAAAGGCGATGACGAAAGTCGTCGCCGCGCAGTCGTGACCTCTGAACACGACCGCAGTCGACGCCCCGCCGGCCCGCCTTGGCGGTATTGGCGGAGAGCTCTCCGAGCGGGAAGCGGAGGTGGCGCTTCATGCTGGTCCGCTCCGCGCGTGAGGCGGGCCTCCTCGACGATCAGCAGCAGGCTCCGTGAACGGCCGCACCTTCGCTCCTCCGCCACGCCGCCACCACCTGACCACTGGGCACCCCCGACCAGCGGCCCTACAGGCCCCGGAACACGCCATCCCGCGTCGCATCGGCTCCTCGACCGGGAAGTGGCACGCCGAGGAAGCTCGTCATCGGCGGATGGTTGGGCCGAACCGCTGCGGGTGCTCCTTCAGATCGGCATGGCGGCGCGAACGGGATCAGCGTCTGATGCTGAGCCCTGATGGTCTTTCGGCCGTAGCCGAAGCGTGCAGTGCCGTGGATACTGACTTCATGACACGTGATCCCGGATCGGCGACGTTCATTCTCGACGGACACGAGTGCTGGGAGTTGCTGCGCTCCAGCGAGGTCGGACGTCTAGCCGTTGCCATCGCCGAACAGCCCGACATCTTTCCGGTGAACTACGTGATCGAGCATGGGACGGTGGTGTTCCGCACTGCCGCAGGCACCAAGCTGAACGCGGCGATCGGTTCCCTAGTGGCGTTCGAAGTGGACGGCGAAGACGCTGGTGATGCCTGGAGTGTGGTGGTCAAGGGACGTGCCGAGGAGATCACGCAGATGTACGAGGTGTTCGATGCCGCCGACTTGCCCCTGTACCCATGGAACGCTGCATCGAAGCATCGATTCGTGCGGATCGTCCCCGATCAGGTGTCCGGTCGACGCTTCATGATCGACGACCGAACCGCCGAGCACAGCGGCGACGTGCCTGTCCGCCGAGCAACGCTCGAATGACACGGAGCATCGATCAGGAACCGCGCCGGTTATCGGCATCGCCTTCGCGCCGGGAGCCGGTGGCCGCCAGGAACAACTCGGACAGGGCAAGATCGACGAAGTCCATTGCGTCTCCACGCCGGGCGGATGATCGATGATGGCCAGCGGCCTCCGCCCGATGCTGGTGCGCGGGTGGTTCGCAGCGGGGTGCAGGGCCCGCGTGCGGACGACGTCGACGGGTCGACCGGCGTCGTGCAGTCCTGTGAGCGTGGTCATGCGGCGTTCTGCCGGCGACCGCCTGAGCACCGAACCAGATGATGGATCATACTGTCGGCGGCTTCCCCGTCAGAGGATTCCTAGGAGGTAGAGAGCTATGAGCGTCTACAAAGTGATCGAGATAATCGGCACGAGCAGCGATTCGTGGGAGGACGCGGCCACCACGGCCGTGAAAAAGGCCCGTGAGACCATCCGGAACGTACGGGTCGCGGAGGTACTCCAGCAAGACCTCGATCTCGGTGAAGAAGGTGCCATCATCTTCCGAACCAAACTGCGGCTGTCATTCAAGTACGAGGACGGCGAGTAGCACTAGTGCCCTGACCGTTCCAGCTCCGCCCACCCCTCTTCGATCCGCTGCCGGGACGGCGGATTTCGCGTCCGCGTTCACGGCAAATCTCGATCTGAGGGCGACGTACGTGCGTCTTCTTTGTTGGTGGGCGGAACCGATCCGCAGGTGTCGGCCTAGCGTCCGTCTGCGACGGGTTCGGTTTTACCAAGGGCCGCAAGGATGACGCGATTCGCGTCGTCGTTCCGGCGGCGTCGCAATGGTTCGACGAGACCGCGTTGCACAACGGGTCGCTCGAGCTTTGACGCCCCCGCTGCGATCGCCGACGCCGAAACCCTCCTCGACGAAAAGGCTTCGACGCGCAGCACCGCCAGGGTGCCCTATCCCGGCGACGGGACACTGCTCGTGAAGGTCTCCGAAGACGTCCCGATCCTGCTGCTCGGCCTGGTCGGTGTCACCACCAAACGAGTGACCGCGTCGGCAGAGATCGTCGCGGCCGGCGAACGAACCCTCCCGCCCGCCTGACGAAGGACGCGGTCGCTCACGCCGTCGCTGCTCGGTCGAGCTGCCCAATCATCGTGACCAGAAACGCCAGAGGGCCGCGACTGAACGACTCAGCCGGCGGGATCGCGAGCCCGACACCGATCACGAACGGCGACAACGTAAGCGAACCGGCGAGCATGAAGCGGGGGGTGCGGCGCGCGATGCTGCAGAGCGCAGAGCGGAGTGCGACGGGGGGCTGGATCTGGACATGCGGTGTGGCTGAGCGGATCACCGCCAGAGTCCCCCTCCTGCAACGAGCGCCGGCCATAGGTGGACGAGCAGCGCTGTCGGCAGATGAATCCGCCTGCGAGTCCCGCGATCAACAGGCCGCGCCGCACCCCGAGCGCTCGAGTGGCGATGTAGCCCGCCCATGAGATCCCGGTGAGCGCGACGACCAATTGCCAGATCCGCTCCGGGTTGAGCACCCGGTATGGGCCGACGTCGCGATTCGGGAGGAGAGGCAGCATGACGAAGGCCATTACGAGAAACTTGATCGCGTCCTCGACCTCCGCGTCGGTGACCACGTTGCGGGCGAAGGAGTGGATCTGACCCTTTGCCGAGAGGAGCACGATCACGGTGATCGCAAGCCCGGCGGCGAGGGGTGTCTCGGTCCAGGCCAGCGCGCCGAGGAGGAACGTCGCCAACGCCGCAGCCTCGGTTGTCGCGCCGGGATCGTCGGCACTGGTGCGTTGGTACCCGACGACCAATAGCCCACCGACCGCGATCAGACCCCCGGCGATCACCCAGGTGTCGAATGCAGCGGCGAGGGTTCCCGACAGCGAGAGGAGGGCGAACGTCCGTGACCCGGCCGCTTGACGCACCTCGCCGCGATTGCTTCGTTCGCGTTCGAAGCCGACCAGCAAACCGATCGCCAGCGAGCTGACGAACGGCAGCAGGTCATCGACGGTCATCGACGGTCATCGACGGTGACGGTGCTGTGGTGTCTTGTCACCGCGCGAACGCCGCGGCACCGTGACACCACCCGCCCGGTGTTCGGTTGGGCTGGGTCGAGGTCAGATCCCGCTCGGGTAGGTGTCCGGTGGTTCGCCTTCCTCCCAGACCGACGTGCGCTCCAGGGGCTCGAGCGCAGTCGTGTGGTCGATGTGGACGATGGCGTCGAACTGGTCGGCGAGGTGCGTCTCGAGGTAGTGGCTCACCATCTCGGTCTCGGGGCGGTAGATGACGCCGATGGCCCGCTGCAGGCGCGGGACGCGGAGGTGCTCGGCCAGGCCCTCGTCGAGCCGGGTGCGCAGAAGGAACCGCGGATGGCCGACGTCGTGGAACAGGTCCTCGACGCTTCCAGGCAAAGCCCGACGGACGCGCCGACGCTCAGCCGGGCCGCCCCAGTCCCGGGCCGCGGTGACCGACCCGTCGTAGGTGGTGAAGCCGACCAGCAGCACCTCGTCCGCCCCCACCCGCTGACGCACGAGCTGGCCGACGTTGAGCTCTCCGCGCCGCGACATGCTCGTGGACCGCGCGTCGCCGACGTGGGAGTTGTGCTCCCACACGATCACCTTCGGGCTGCGGCCACTCTCGGTCTGGTGCTCGACGAGCGCGTCGAGCGTCTCGGCCATGTGGAGGTCGCGCAGGTTCCACGACGAGACCTCGGCCCGGTACATCTCGCGGTAGTACTCCTCGGCCGCGGCCACGACGCGGGCGTTCTGGCGAGCGAAGAAGAGCTCGTCGCGCCCGACCCAGCCACTACGGGCGAGATACGCGGCGGACGCGTGGCGTAGCTCCACCAGCTCGGCCACCACAGCGCTCTCGCACGGCGCCTCGACCCGTAGGCGGGCCTCGGCGCCGTAGACCTGACCCTCTCGGGCGGAGTGGTCGAAGCAGGAGTAGCGCTGCCTGGCGCGCGCTGCGGCGGGCGGGTCCATGCGGTCGAGGTAGCCGACCACCGCCTCGATCGACGCGTGGAGGCTGTAGAGGTCGAGCCCGTAGAAGCCGATCCGTTGCCGCGGCTCCAGGGTCTGGTTGTGGACGTGCAGCCACGCGATGAAATCGCACACCTCGGTGTTGCGCCACATCCAAGAAGGGAAGCGCCGGAAGTCGCCCAGCGCCTCCCGAGTCGTCATGTCGCTCGACGCACCGGCCACGTAGCGGTTCACACGGTACGCATCGGGCCAGTCCGCCTCGATCGCGACCCCACCGAAGCCCCGTTCCTCGATGAGGCGGCGAGTGATGCGCGCCCGCTCCCGGTAGAACTCGTGCGTCCCGTGCGTCGCCTCGCCGAGCAGGACGATGCTGCGGTCGCCGACGGCGTCGAGCACGTCGTCGTAGTCGTGGTCGTCGCCGTTCAGGGGGACGCAGACCCGATCGATCTGATCGGTGAGGTCAGCTGCGTGGGTGACGTTCATGACTGGTCTCGTTTCGGTGGTGTATCGGGCGTGTGTGCGCCGGCCGTCGCGGATGCCTTGGTGAAGTGCTGCCGGAACCATCCAACAGCGAGCGAGGCCACTTCTTCGAGCGCGCCCGCCTCCTCGAACAGATGGGTGGCTCCGGGAATGACGGCGAGGCGGTGGGGAGCGCCGAGCCGGGCCGCGGCGAGACGGTTGAGGCCGAGCACGACCGTGTCGTCACCGCCGACGATCAGCAGGGTCGGCGCGTGCACACGCTCGAGCGCCGATCCGGCGAGATCGGGCCGCCCTCCTCGCGACACGAGCGCCGCGATCGTGGCGCCCGGTGTGGCGGCAGCGACCAGCGCGGCCGCCCCTCCGGTGCTCGCACCGAAGTAGCCGACCGGACGCGCGGCGAGGTCCGGCTGGGTGCGCAGCCAAGCACCCGCAGCCAGAAGCCGGGCGGCCAGCAGGTCGATGTCGAAGACGTTGTCCCGGTCGGTCGCCTCACGTTCCGTGAGAAGGTCGATGAGCAAGGTGGCGATCCCGGCTGCCTGAAGCACATCGGCCACCGCGATGTTGCGGTGGCTGAACCGGCTGCTCCCGCTGCCATGCGCGAAGACGACCGTGCCCCACGCGTCGTCGGGCACATGGAGGTGCCCCTCGACGGTCACGCCATCGGGCCCGGTGATCTCGACCTCTTCGTCGCGCCGCCGGGGCGGATCGCCCCCCGAAGCGATGACCGCAGCCGGAGTGGCGACGTCCGTGTGCTCGGTGTCTGTGTGCTCGGCCAGGATCCGTTCGACTTCGTCGTCGCTCGTCTCCGAGAAGTCGCGGTACCAGCGTCCGACGGCGACGAAGTCCGTCGGTGACTGCAGCACGATCACGTCGTCGGCCACGCGCCCAAGTAGGGCGCATGCCTCGGGCGACGCCACCGGCGTGGCAACCACGACCCGCCCGGCGCCGTGCCTGCGGGCCACCTGCACCGCAGCCAGAGCCGTGGCGCCGGTCGCAATCCCGTCATCGACGATGACGACCGTGGCGCCGGCGAGGGAGGGCCTCGGCCGGTTCCGGCGGAACCGCGCCGCTCGTCGCTCGACCTCGTCGCGCTCGGCGCCCTCGGCGCGAGCGAAGGCCTCCTCGCTGATCGCGGCGTGGCGGATGACGTCGTCGTTGCGAACGGTCACACCGTCCTCGCCGACGGCGCCCATGGCGACCTCGCGGTGGAACGGAACGCCCACCTTGCGGACGATCAGCACATCGAGCGGGGCGCCCAGACGGCGGGCGACCTCTGCCGCGACCGGCACACCGCCGCGGGGGAGCCCGACGACGACCGTATCCGGGCCCGTGAGCGAGACCAAGCGGGCCGCGAGTGCCGCACCTGCCGTTCGGCGATTCTCGAAGGCCATGGCTACTCCTCGGCAACATTGTCCGCAGAAGAGCGATCGCCGTCCAATGCGCGACACCGCACGACGCTCGATTCTGCCCTGCTCCGGACGGTACGTCGCGGCGCCGTGCCGTCACAGGGCCGAAGGTCCTCAACCGGGCACCGATCGGCCCTATGCACCGATCGGCCTTAGGCCTCGCATCGGCGATCGCCGACCGGGCCGACCGGATGCGCGTCCGGCGTGGCGGCCGCGCCGGTGAGGAGGCGCACCACGTCGTCATCGGTGCACGCAGCGAAGTTGTCGTACCAGTAGCGGATGGCGAGCAGGTCCTGGGACACTTGGAGGACGACCACGTCGTCGGCCTGCCGCTGGAGGTCCTGGTCGGCGGTCACGGTGCTCACGGGCGTGGCCACGACGATGTGCTCGGCGTGGTGCTCCCGGGCCACGGCGACTGCGGCCGATGCGGTGCAGCCGGTGCTGATCCCGTCGTCGACGATGATCACGACCTTCCCACGGAGATCGGGCAGCGGACGGTCGCCCCGGAAGCGTTGGCAACGACGCTCGATCTCGCCCAGCGCGTGCAGCTCGGCCGCGACGAACTGGTCGTCCGACATCCCGGCCGTCCGCATGGCGTCGGGTCGCCGAATGGACACGCCCCCTTCGCCCACGGCGCCCACGGTCATCTCCGGTTGCGTCGGAACGCCGATCCTGCGGGCCACGATCACATCGAGCGGGGCATGCAGCGCAGCCGCCACCTCTCGGGCGACGACGACCCCACCGCAGGCCACGCCGAGCACGACGACATTGGTCCCGGCATAGTGCGCGAGAGCCGACGCGAGCTGCCGGCCCGCGGCCGGACGATTCTCGAAGATCATGCGGCGCTCGCCAGTGCGCACCCTGATGGCGCAGGCGCTTCCATCCGGACCGTGCCCAGCGACGAGAACCATTCCCGTACGACAGCGCGCATGGCCGACCGTCAGCCGCGTCCGGTGCGCAGCAGCGCGGCCATCGTGGGAACCTCGCCGCCGGGGGAGGCGAGGGAGGCGAGATCGTCGGATGGTTCCACTGATCCGCCGTTGCGCAGCGCGTCGG
>JAYUDQ010000646.1:0-3665 GCA_043739745.1 Acidimicrobiia bacterium
CGCGGTGACCAGGTGGCCAACATGAGGCGGATCGAACGTGCCACCGAACAGTCCGATTCGCAGGGGCACAAGAGGCAAGTCTAGGCGGGGACGCGCCGGGACGCTGGCAGCGTTTAACCAGCGTATATCTTGACGGCAATCGGGGTATTGACATGACAAGAACGCGCCGATGTAGTAGTGTTGTTCGTTCCCCCCGAAATGACCCCCCATCTAATCGACATCGAGCGAGCCGCCACCAGGCGAAACCGCTCATCTCTACCGGGAAAGATCCACGACGTGCCGATCCCCCGGCGTGCCACTTGCACGTGTCAACCGGCACAGTATGCCCCGGAATACGCAAACACACGTAGAAGTTGAGAACAACTGCCATGAATGACTCTATCGGTCTTTACCTGAATGACATCGGAAAGGTGTCGCTGCTGAACGCTGAGGAAGAGCGTCAGCTTTCCCGCGTCATCGAAGCGGGCCGCGACGCTGCTGAACGCCTTGCCAAGGGCGAGAAGGGCGCAGCCCTGAAGGCGGCCGTCGCCGCAGCCGCCGACGCCAAGGATCGGTTCATCCGGTCCAACCTCCGCCTCGTCGTTTCCATCGCCCGCCGCTATCCACTCCCCCAAGGCATGGATCTGCTCGACCTCATCCAGGAGGGCAACCTCGGGCTCGAGCACGCCGTCGACAAGTTCGACTGGCGCCGGGGCTTCAAGTTCTCCACGTACGCCACGTTCTGGATCCGCCAGGCAATCGGCCGAGCCCTCGATCAGAAGGCCAGCCTCATCCGCATCCCCGGCGATCGCTCGGCAAGCCTGCGCGCCGCACTGCGTCAGGCATCCGGCGACGGCGAGACCCTCGACATCGGCAACGCCGAGCTGCACCGGCTCACCACTCCGGTATCGCTCGACAAGACGATCGGCGACGATGGCGATGCCACCCTCGGCGATCTCATGGCCAACGGTGACGGCACGCCAGAGGATGCCGTCATGGCGATGGTCGACAGCGATCTGCTCGACGAGCTGCTCGGCACGCTCGACAAGCGGGCCCGCTACGCCATCGAGGCTCGGTTCGGTCTGCTCGACGGCGAGCGTAAGAGCTTCCGTGAGGTTGGCGAGAACCTGGGCGTCACCGCCGAGGCAGCGCGTCGTCTCGTCAGCCGGGCAGTTGCCGGGCTGCGCGAAGACGCAGTGCGAATCCTCGCTGCGTAATTCTCCAATCGGGTCAACGCACTCGCCATTAGTATTGTCACGTGGCAAAGGCGTGGAACCCGACGTCGTGGCAGGCGTTTCCTGCTGAACAGCAACCCGATTGGCCCGATCTGGGCGACCTCGATCGGGCACTGAAGCAGATCGCTTCCTACCCTCCTCTGGTGTTCGCCGGCGAGGCGCGCTCGTTGCAGACAACGCTCGGGCACGTCGCCGCCGGCAACGCCTTCATGCTGCAAGCGGGAGATTGCGCCGAGAGCTTCGAGGAGTTCTCGGCGGTCAACATTCGTGAGAAGTTGCGGGTCATCTTGCAGATGGCCGTCGTGCTGACCTATTCCCTCGGCGTGCCCGTGGTCAAGGTCGGGCGCATCGCCGGCCAGTTCGCCAAGCCGCGGTCGGCAGCGTTCGAACGTGTCGGCCAGCTCGATCTGCCGACCTTCCGCGGCCACATGGTGAACGACCCGACGGCAACCGAAGCGGCTCGGGTTGCCGCGCCCGAACGGCTCGTCCAGGCGTACCACCAGTCCGCCTCCACGCTCAACCTGCTCCGGGCCTTCACCAAGGGCGGGTTCGCCGATCTGGCCCGAGTTCACGCTTGGACGCAAGAGTTCGTCGCGTCGAGCCCCGAAGGTCGGGCATACGACCAGGTCGCTGCGGAGATCGACCGGGCGTTGCGGTTCATGCGTGCCTGCGGCGTCGACACGGAGAACAACCACAACCTCCACGAGGTCGACTTCTACACCAGCCACGAGGCGCTGCTGCTCGGCTACGAAGAAGCGCTCACCCGGCAGGATTCACTGAGCGGTGGGTGGTACGACTGTTCGGCGCACATGCTGTGGATCGGCGAACGCACCCGCCAGCTCGATGGCGCGCACGTCGAGTTCCTTCGCGGCGTGGGTAATCCGGTCGGCTGCAAGATCGGGCCCACGACGTCAGCCGACTTCGTTCTCGAACTGTGCGAGCGGCTCAACCCGGCGCGCGTTCCGGGCCGGCTCACGCTGATCAGCCGCATGGGTGCCGATCACGTCGAAGATCGGCTGCGCCCGCTGCTGCACGCGGTGCGCGACAGCGGACATCCGGTCGTTTGGGTATGCGACCCCATGCACGCCAACACGTTCACTTCGTCGTCGGGCCACAAGACTCGCGACTTCGACCACATCTGCGCCGAGATCGACGGCTTCGTTCGCGCGCACACCGCCGAGGGCACCTGGCCTGGCGGCATTCACGTCGAGCTCACCGGCGACAACGTCACCGAGTGCGTCGGCGGCGCCGACAAGATCCTCGACAGCCAGCTCGACGACCGGTACCAAACGGTTTGTGACCCCCGGCTGAACGCCCGCCAGAGCCTCGACCTGGCGTTTCACGTGGCCGAGATTCTGCGCTCCACCGGCCTCGCCTGACTCGCAGTGCAGGCGCTGCGGCTGACCGATTCCTGGCCGGTCGACAACGTTGCGGCCGTAGTGGTTCTGCCCGACGGGTCGATCGAGTCCACCGGTGATCAACAGCGCTCGTTCCGGATCGCGTCCGTCGCCAAGGCGATCACCGCCTGGGCATGCCTCGTCGCAATCGAGGAAGGCATCGTCGCCCTCGATCAACCCGTCGGCCAACCTGGCTGCACGTTGCGCCATCTGCTGTGCCACGCCGGAGGGTATGGGTTCGACGGCACGGAGCCGATCGCCCGGCCCGAGCGCACGCGGATCTACTCGAACACCGGAATCGAGATGGCCGCGAACGCGGTGGCCGATGCCGCCGGCATCACCTTCGCCGACTACCTCGGCGAGGCCGTGCTGTCGCCACTGGCGATGTCGGCGACGGCGTTGCGGGGTTCGCCGGCGCATCGCATGTCGAGCACGGCCGGCGATCTGACTGGCTTCATCCGCGAGTTGCGCACTCCGCGCCTCATCGCCGAGGTGACTGCGCGCAGCTCACAGACCCCGCACTTCCCCGAGCTCAGCGGCGTCGTCCCAGGCATCGGTAGGTTCTCGCCGTGCCCATGGGGCCTTGGCTTCGAGGTGCGTGGCAACAAGCAGCCGCACTGGACCGGCACAACGAACTCGCCCGAGACGTTTGGACACTTCGGTGGCGCCGGTACCTTCTTGTGGGTGGATCCTGCCATGGGGGTGGCCTGTGTCGCCCTGACCGATCGACCATTTGATGAATGGTCCGCCGAAGCATTACGCGCTTGGCGCGAGTTCAGCGACGCGGTACTTGCGGAGGCTTCCGCATGATGTATCGGCCAGGTGATCGAGTCCGGTTCGAGACGACCGGAGACGACGGCTGGCCGCTGATTCGATATGGCTTCGTCGGTGGCGTGTCGGGCAACGGCGGCCCGATTGTTGTCATGCTCGACGGTGAGCTCACCGGCGATGTCGTCAACCGGTCCGAGCTGCAACCGGTGTCGATCACCAGCATCGAACTGTGTCTGCGCGGTGCGGACCTGATCGACGACCCAGACCTCCGCAAGGGTCTTGT
>JAYUDQ010000647.1:0-9263 GCA_043739745.1 Acidimicrobiia bacterium
GATCGACGAGCGTATTGCCCGTTTGTCCGTCGCCCTCGCGATGTGGCGCGACACTTTCGGGACGCAGGATTCGCAGGAGGTGGTCGTGGGAATGGTGCAGTCGGCTGGTAGGCGCAGACTCCGAGTCATCGCGGTGGTGCTGGGCGTGATCGCGGCGGTGGGCCTCGGCACCGAGATCGAGGTGCACTCGGCAACGACGAAACCGGTAGTGGCCGCGACCGCAGCGCTGGCGAACCCGTTCCGTACCGGCCACACCCTGGTGATCCCGCACGGCGGCGGCGACGCGCTGTTCCCCGAAGACACCATGCTCGCCTACGAGCACAGCACGGCAATGGGTGGGCAGGTGATCGACATCGACGTCCGCGTGTCCAGCGACGGTGTGCTCATCGCCTTCCACGATCTCACCCTGCAGCGCACGACCAATGGGACCGGGCGGGTCGATCAGATCCCGTACGCCGAACTGGCCAAGCTCGACGCCGGCTACAACTTCACGCTCACCGGCAGGCACCCCTACCGCGGAAAGAACGTGCACATACCAACGCTGGAATCGATCCTCAAGAAGTTCCCGCACATGCTGGTCACCCTCGACGTCAAGGATGAGCGGGCCTCATTGGCGAAGCCGTTGTGTGAGCTGATCACCCGGCTCGGCCGAATCAACGACGTGTACATCGGGACCGATAGCACCGTTCAGGTGGAGGGGTTCCGGGCAATGTGCCCTGCCATCCGCACATCCGGGACGGACGCCGACCGCAAGGCCATGCGAGCGGCGCGCGAAGCCAGAGACACGTCGTTCGTCACCAAGCAGCGCATCAGCCAGCCCGAGTACCGGGCGAGCGACGGCACGATACGAATCACTCCTGCATACCTGGCCTTTGCACACAGCAAGGGCATTGCCGTGCTGACCTGGACGGTCGACAACCCGAAGGACATGGCCACATTGATCGCGATGGGTGTCGACGGCATCTACACGGGTCGGCCGGACGTGCTCGCCAAGGTCGTGAAGGACGTGCAGCAGCCGGCGTTCGCGGGTGTGCGCCCAGCGACTACCAAGACGATCGAGACGATCGCAGGCGTGCCGGCGAGCACGCGACAACTGCTTGTGGGCGTGGCCGACGATTGGTCCAGCTCTTCCGCGATGCTGCAACGCTATGCGCGCAAAGGATCGGGCAGGAAGCTCGGACCGTGGACACCGGTGGGCGCGCCGTTCGCGTCGCGCCTCGGCCCGAGTGGCCTGGCGTGGGGGATCGGGCTGCACACGGCGCCAGCCGGCGCGGACATGAAGCACGAGGGCGACGACCGTTCTCCCGCCGGCATCTTCGCCGTCAGCACCGTGTTCGGCTACTCACCGGGATGGGCGGAGAGGACCAGGCTGCCCTACGTCACCGTCGGGGCGCAGGACCTGTTCGTCGAGGACCCGACGTCGCCGTCCTACAACTCGCATGTCCGCATCGACCACGCGCCTGCGACGGTCTGGGAGCGGGACCAGCAGATGTACCAGGGCGATCCGGCTCATCGCCTCGAGGTTCTCGTCGATCACAACAGGACGTCGCCACCCAAGCCGGGCGCGGGCAGTGCGATCTTCATCCACATCTGGCGCGGAAACGGAGCGAGAGCGACGGCGGGGTGCACGGCCGTCAGCGATGCCGACATCGAGACCCTCGTGTCGTGGCTCGACCCAACCGCGAAGCCCGTCTATGCGCTGCTGCCCGCCGATGAGTACGAGCGCCACCAGAAGGCGTGGGGTTTACCGGTCCTACGTTTTTGAGGTCGGCGCAAGCCGGGCGTGAAGTCGCCGACGCGGGTGATCTCCATCAGGTGCTTGGTGCGTCGAGCAGCCTGGAGAGCTTCTTCGGGGCGACGGTCCGGTAGCTCTCCTCGATCCAGTCCGTCAGCAGGTCGAGGTCCGGCTTCGGCGAGGCGGCGATCGTGATGGTGACCCACCCGGCACGGCCGAGGCCGTAGCCGGTTGGCACGCTCGTCGTTGTTGCCAGCGCTTCGGCCGAGGACATGGGCAGCTTCACGGACATCGACCAAGTGGTCTCCGGGCAGTCGATAAGGCTGTGGAACACGAAGATCTTCTTGCCGACCTTCACCACCGGGTCGCCCCAAGGCGAGTCCTCCCACGCCTCCGGCATCCCCAACGCATGATCGTGGAGGGCCTTGGCGACCTTCTTCAGCGCCGCGTTCACCGCCGCACCGTACCGTTGTGCGCCCCGGCATTTCCGAACCGAATCGACGCTGGACCCCGGTACGGTGGACGACCGATGCCGGCCAAGCAATCCTCCAGCCCGCTCACGGTGCTGCGTCATCGCACGTTTGCGACCTTCTGGACTGCGGCCGTCGTGTCAGACATCGGGACGTGGATGCAGTCGATCACCGTTGGTGTGCTGGTCGCGCACCAGACCGGCAAGGCGACCGCGACCGGTCTCATCGGCGTCGCCGCGTTCGCCACGCAGGGGATCGGGGCACCGATCGGCGGAGTGCTTGCCGACCGCTTTGACCGTCGGAAGATGATGATGAGCGCGCTTACGATACAGCTCCTCGTCACACTCGCGTTGGCGGCGACGCTTGCGGGCACCAAGCCGAGCGTCGGACTCCTCACGACACTCGTCGCACTCCAGGGCCTCGCTGGGTCCTTCGGCCAACCAGCTGGTCAGTCACTGATGCCATCACTCGTGCCGCGCGAAGAGCTGCTCAAGGCGGTGTCGCTCGGCGCAGTGTCGTGGAACGCCGGGCGCATCGTCGGGTCCGCACTCGCCGCCTTCCTGGGCGTATGGCTCTCGCCGGCGTGGATCATCACGATCAATGGCGTGTCGTTCGCTGTGTTGATCGTCGCGGTCGCGTCCGTGCGCGGCTCGTTCCGAGCACCGCAGGTCGGCGAGCGAGGGTCGTTCGTGCGACAGTTCCGGGTCGGGGCACGCACGATGTGGGACACGCCGGGGTGCCGCTTCGCCGTCATCAGCATGGTGTTCCTGCAGACGACGCTGATCTCATGGGTGGGACTCATCCCGATCGTGGCGCAGGAGCGACTGCACGGCGGACGTGGACTGGCGAGCACGATCACGATGCTGCAAGGCGCTGGTGCACTGGTCGGCGCGAGCCTTGCGGCCATGCTCGTCGGAGCGATCGGCCGGCCTCGCACCATGGTCTTCTTCGGCTCGCTGGGTTCGATCGCGCTGCTCGGCTACTCGCAGGCGACTAACAAGTGGGTCGCCTTCCCGTTCGTCGTCGTGCTCGGCATGTCGACGCTGTCGATGTTCGTCTGCCTGGGCGCGATCGTGCAGCGCGACGCGCCAGAGCATGCGCGCGCCCGGATCACATCGATCCAATCTGCGGTGCTCGGGACCGGCTACGGGATCGGGGTGTTCGGCAGCGGACGGCTGGCCGACCGCTACGGGCTCGGCCCCGTCCTCGCGGCCGACGCGCTGCTGTGGGGCTTCGTGTTGTTGATCGCCGTGGTGCCGTTGCGTCGGTACTGGGCCGTCGTCGGCGCGGGCGACCCGCGATCGCGACGGTGGGAGCGGGTGCTGGCCGAGCGGGCGGCAACGGTGCGCGCTGCACCGTAGGAATGGCAGGTGGCGTTGCCTCGGCTATCCGAGCGCTAGCTCCCGAGCTTGCCGACAGCGCTGATCTCGTATTGCAGGATCTCCGACGACAGCACCGGCACACCCGGATCGGCTGGTGGGCCGGCCTTCTCACGAGCCGCCGTCATGGCGGCGATGTGGGCCCGCAGCGAGTCCTTGTCCTCCCACCGCTCGTAGAGCACGACCTTGCCGGGCACGATCGGGTCCGCCGCGAACACGTACTCGATGCACCCGCTTTCGCCTCGCGAGGTCACCATCGACGCCTCACGGCCGCGGATGAACTCGTCTCGGCGTTCAGGGTCGACGTGGAAGGTTCCGGCGACAATAAGCATGCATATCTCCTAGGAATCAGGTCGGAAAGGGGTCGGTCACGACCAGGGAGCCCGGTCTTTGTAGTTCCGCAGCAGGTTGCGGGCAACGACCATGTGGTGGACCTCGTCGGGACCGTCGTAGATGCGTCCATAGCGGGCCTCGCGATACATCTTGTCGAGCGGCGTGTCGCTGGTGACGCCGAGCGCGCCGTGCACCTGGATGGCCCGGTCGATCACGTTGTGCAGCATCTTCGCTCCGTGGAACTTCACGAGGCTGATCTCGACCCGAGCTTCGGATCCGGAGTCCATGGCCCGGGCCGCGTCCAGCGTCATGAGCCGCGCCCCTTGGATCTCGGCCGCGGACTCGGCGATCATCGTCTGGATGGCGCCCTTCTCGGCCAACATCGATCCGTGTGCATACCGAGTCAGTGCACGGTCGCACATCAGCTCGAAGGCCCGCTGCGCCTGGCCGAGCCAGCGCATGCAGTGGAAGATGCGACCCGGACCGAGCCGCTTCTGACTGATCAGGAAGCCCTCGCCACGGTTGCCGAGCAGGTTGGCGTAGGGCACGCGGACGTTCTCGTAGACCACCTCGCAGTGCTGCCCACCGATGTGGCCCATGGTCGGAACGGCCCGCTGGATCAAGTAGCCGGGCGTGTCGGTCGGGACGATGATCGAGCTGAACTGCATGTGCTTCTCGGCGTCGGGCTCGGTCTTCGCGAACACCGTCGTGAACGCCGCACGCGACGCGCCGGACGTGAACCACTTGTGCCCGTTGATGACCCACTCGTCACCGTCGAGATACGCCGTGGTCTGCATCCGGGTCGGGTCGCTACCCGCCACTTCGGGCTCGGTGAGGCCGACCGACGGGTACACGTCGCCGTTCACGAGCGGGGCCAGGAAGCGCTCGCGCTGGGCATCGCTGGCGTAGAGGTTCAGCATGATCGAGTCCTGCATGGTCGCCGTGCCGACCGTGACCTGCCCGTACTCGGAGCGGCCGATGATTTCGTTCAGGTACACGAAATCCATGAACGGCAGGCCGCCACCGCCGATCTCCGCAGGATGGCCGAGGGCCCAGAGGCCGCGGCTCTTGGCCTCGGCCTTCAGGTCGGCCATGAGACCCGTCGAGCGCCGACTGGCCGCGTCGCCCGGGCCGCGCACGCCGATTGCGGTCGCTTCGCCGCGCGTCTTCGCCGCCTCGTAGAGCTCGTTGGGGAGGCCGGTGTCGGGATGGAAGCCATGCTCGGACAGGCGGTCGAGCTCGGGCTCGGCCTTGAACACCACGTTGTCGATGAAGTCCTTCATCCGGGCACGCAGTTCGCGCACCTCGTCGCTCATCCCGATCGCCTGTGCCATGGTCGGCTCCGTTCTTGTTTGCCGCGTGCGCCCTGGGTCGTGTGCGCGCTCGGGGCATGATCACCCTTGCGGACCTACCGAGCCCAATCGTGCGTTGCACGTGGCCACGAGCACGACGTTTGGAACGTTCGCCCGCTCAGAGCGGGCAGATCATCCGATCGTCGAACGCGCTCAGCCCTTCATCGCCCGTAGCACGACGAACTTCGAGTTTGCGTTCACGACGTCGCAGTCGCCGAAGAGCCGCTTCAACTTGGCGTGGTAGGCGAGGTGGCGGTTGCCGATGACCCAGAGCGACCCGCCTGGGCGGAGCGCGTCGCGGGAGTCAGCGAACATCGACCATGCGGTTGCATCGCCGACGGCCTGGTTGGTGTGGAATGGAGGGTTGCAGAGGACGCGGTCGACGCTGCCGACGGCGATGCGATCCGCGGCGTCGGCCGTATCGAACAATCCGTTGCCCACGACGAACTCGGCTGCCCTTGATGCGCCGAGGTTGGCCCGGAACGTCGCCTCGGCGGACGCCACCGCGAGGTAGGACTCGTCGACGAACGTCACGTCGGCCTCGGGGTTGAACATCGCCGTCATCATCCCGAGGATGCCGTTGCCGCAACCGAGGTCGACGACCGTCTCGGGAGCCGCGGTGGTCTTGAGTGTCTCCAGGAAGAACCGTGTGCCGACGTCGAGCCGGCCGGCGGCGAACACGCCCGCATGGCTCACGACCACCTGGTTCTCGGGCGGGATGGTGAAGATCTGCGGCCATGTGGTCGGCTTTGCCTCGCCGGCCCCGACTGTCGAGAAAACTAAGCGCGCCTTCTTCTCGGCGAGCGATGTCTTCGTTGGTCCGATGAAACGCTCGAACACCTCGAGCGTGGAGGTGTGGATGTGCTTGGCCATCGCCGAGGCGACGAACACCGAGCCGTCATGCAGGGTTGGCGCGATCCGGCGCAGCTGCTCTTCGAGAAGTGCGGTGCTCTTCGGGATCTTGAGCAGGACGACGTCGATGCGCTCGGGAAGGGCGCCGAGGCTCGGGATCGCTGTTACTGCCGACGGATCGAACCCGTTGCGGACGAGGTTGGCGCGGGTCCCGGCGTGGGCGAGGTAGGAGTCGGCGAAGCTGATCGGCGCGTGCGCGGCGAGGGCCGTGGCGAGTGCGCCGAACTCGTCGTTGACGACCAGGACAGTGCCGTCGAGTGCGATGCCGGCATCGGCAACATGGCGTAGCAGGTACTCGTCGGCCGCGTCCCAGGCCCGCAGCATCTCGTTCTTGCGGACGGGGTAGCGCTCCAGCTCGAAGGTTCCCTGTGGTGCCGTGAGCCGTTCCATCCCGACGACGCTACGGGAGCGCCGCCGGGTCGCGGTGCGCGCCGTCAGGTCATCGCCCGTCGGATGTACGTGTCGAAGAGTGGAACGGTGAACGCGATCTCGCCATGGCGGGGAGCGAAGCACAGTCCGCGTTTGATGAGACCGTCTCGGACCATGCCGACCTGCGGTGTGGTCTTCCCCATTCCTCGGGCAACCTGGCCGGATTTGTATGGACCAGGTCCGCCGACGGCAGCCATGGCCCGGAGGTAGTCGCGCTCTGCGTCGGTGGTTCGGTCGACGCGAGCGCGAAAGAAACCCTCGTCCAGCTCGGCCATCGCAACGTCCATGGATCGGCGTACGTCGTCGAGGCGGATTCTCGGGTCCTCTGCGGCATTCCAAGCCTGTTTCCCGAACTCCTGCAGGAAGTAGGGATAGCCCTGTGACTGGTCGACCACTTCCTCCAGCGCGTCGTCATCCCAAGAAACAGCTTCGTCCTGTGCCGGGCGAACCAACGCAGTTCGGGCGTCCGGTGCGGAAAGTGAATCGACCTTGGAGAACGTGAAGAGCCGCTCGGCATACGACTTTGCCTCGCCAGCCAATCCAGGGAGCGACGGAAGTCCGGCGCCAGTGACGAGGATCGGAAGGTTCAGTTGACTGATCCGGTGCAAGGCCACGATGAGCGCTGCGAAGTCCGAGCGCGCGAGGTATTGCACCTCGTCGATGGTGAGGAGCACTCCGGCTCCGTGCTGTTTCGCCGTTTCACCGAGCTCCCGGAACATCGCCCCGAGATCCCGATCGAGATCGCCGGAGTCGGCGACGCCGAACACCGGCTCGACATTGATCGAGAGGTCACCGCCTGCCGCCGTGAGCCGGACCTTCATGAAGCCCGCCAGGGCGCCGAGCGCCCGCCGAGCCCGCTCTTTGGTGCGCTCCTGCGTCGACATCCGTAGCAGCGCAGCCCGTATTGCGACTGCGAGCGCTCGAGCCAGTTTGATGTCCTCGGTCGCTTCGATGTGCTCGGTGATCCAGCCGCTCGATTCTGCGAAACGTCCGAACTCGTTGAGCAGCACAGTTTTCCCGACCCCCCGTAGGCCGGTGAGAAGCACACTGCGTTCGGAGCGACCGATCGACAGCCGTTCGATCGCGAAGTGCATCAGATCGAGATGGGCGTCCCGACCGACAAGGGCGGGCGGTTGTGATCCCGCTCCCGGGCTGTACGGGTTTCGAACCGGGTCCATCTCTACTCCTTTTCAGCATTTATACTCTACTGACATATAAATGCCGAAATACTCTAAAAGATAGGAGTGCGGATCGACAGGTAGGTGGGGCAAGCTCGCTCAAGGCGACCGAACCCCACCCCGCAGATCATTGCTGAACCGCCTGTTCCGTGCGGCTACGCGTCGACGCGAGCGGACGCGTGCCCGCTGATGACGGGCTCGCCGTTCTGGTTGACGGTGAGCACTTCGAGGTCGACGTAGTTCTGGCCGCCCTCTTTGCGGAGGCCCGTGACGGTGGCCTTGGCAGTGAGCGAGTCACCCGGCCAGACCTGCTTCACGAAGCGCACGCCGTACTTGGTGAGCGTGCCGTCGCCGACCCAGTTGGTCAGCATCTTGCCGGTGAGGCCCATCGAGAGCATGCCGTGCGCGAACACGCTCGGGTAGCCGGCGACCTTGGTGACGAACTCCGTGTCCGAGTGGACGGGGTTGTAGTCGCCCGACGCGCCGGCATACATGACGATCTGCGTGCGGGTGATGTTTTCGAAGACGACCTCTTCGCGGGTGTCGCCGACGGTAAGCGCGCTTGCCTTCAAACTCATCTGTTCAGCCTTTCTCTGCGGGACGCTCGGTGACGACGCCGACGCCGGTCGCGGTGATGACGAGCTCACCGTTCTGGTCGCGGTACTCGGTGACGGACTCCGAGAAGATGAGCTTGCCGCCCTTCTTTCCCTCCTTCTCCCACTGCTTGCCCGGCTTGGTGGTGGCCGACAAGACGTCGCCCGGGCCGATGTGGCGGTGGTATTCGAAGTGCTGCTCGGCGTGGAGGATGTTGGCCGTCTTGTCGCCGCCACCGGCCTTTTCCTCGGCCGGCTTGTCGCTCGCCGGCTTGTCCATGAGGCCGCTCGGGCTCTTGCCGGAGCCGACCCAGATCTGTCCGTGTTTGGGGCGGAGGCCGTAGTTCGGATCGAACTGGGCGCCGGCCGATGCGAATGTCGGTGGGGCGATGATGTGCCCGACGTCAGTGCCTGCGGCGTAGCCGGCGTCGGCGTAGATCCGGTTCGGATCGTCGACGGCGCGGGCGAACATCATGATGTGGCTGGCTTCGACAGGGAAGCGCTCGATTGCCATTGGTGACCTCCCGAGGTCAGGTTCGTGGGATATCTGGGATTGGCCGCATGCTGGCACAGGGGCCTACGCGCGTCCCACCCGGGCGGTGCGACCCCAGCCGGTACGCCGCGAACTTCGTTGTCGAATGCCGTTCCCAGCGGCATTCGACCACGAAGTTCGTCCTCTCCGGCCCCGACGCAGCTGCGCGCGTAGCGGAGCAGCGCGCAGTCCCGCTGCCCTCACCGGCGGCCGTAATCGTCCGGAAACACCGCGCCCATAGCGTGGCCCGATGAGCGACCGCTCCGACGAGCTGCTCGACGCCGACATCCGCCTCCTCGGCCTCCTCGGCCGGGTACTGGGCGATGTGATCCGGCCCAGGCCGGTACGCC
>JAYUDQ010000648.1:0-9255 GCA_043739745.1 Acidimicrobiia bacterium
AAGCCGATTGCGATGGATGAGGGTCTGAAGTTCGCGATTCGTGAGGGTGGTCGTACCGTGGGCGCCGGCCGCGTCGTCAAGATCCTCAAGTAATCAGGACTGAGAAACGACATGGCTGAGAACAAGCAGAAGATCCGTATTCGCCTCAAGGCGTATGACCACGAGATTATCGACCAGTCGACGAAAAAGATCGTCGAGACGGTGGTGCGCACGAACGCAAAGGTCCGAGGGCCGATTCCCCTGCCGACCGAGCATCACGTGTACACGGTCGTCCGCGGGCCGCACAAGCACAAGGACAGTCGTGAGCACTTCGAGATGAAGGTGCACAAGCGCCTGGTCGACATCCTCGAACCGTCGCCGAAGACGGTCGATTCGCTCCAGCGCCTCGAGTTGCCGGCCGGCGTCGACATCGAGATCAAGATCCAGAACGCCTAGTCTCCGGGGCGCGGTCGATTTTCGGCCTCCTCGTCGTGGCCGCCCGCCGGTCGAAGGCGAACAAGGCCGCTGCAACGCCCGGAACGCTTCCAGCGAGACGGGTCGACGCGCTCGGCACCACCGTGTCCACGGTCTCGCTCGGGCGCACCGTGGCGATGTTCCTCGGTGTGCCGCAGGAACTGTCGAGCGCGGCGGGTGGCTCGCTCATGGGCGACGCGTCGAACTTCTACACGCAGCGGGTCGAGCAGGCACTGTGGGACGAAGTCGGCGAGATCGCCGCCCACGACCCGGTGTTCGACATCCGTACCTTCGCCGACGAGACGTCGACCGCATTCCTGAAGCTGCAGCGCGCCTTCGCCGCACAAGATGCCGGTGCCGCACGGAAGGTGCTGGCGATGCCGCTGTGGGAGCAGGCCCGCCATCAGATCGAGGAGTACCGGCGAGACGGTCGCCGCAATGTGCAGGAGCAGCTGCAGATCCAACAGGTGCGCTTCCTGGGCGCACACAGCCGCAACGGCTATGACACTGTCGGTCTCCGGATCTTCACTGCGACCGTCGACTACGACATCGATGTGGCCAACGGCAAGATCGTTCGCGGTGACAAGATGCTGCACCCGGTGGCGGTCGATGTGCTGGCCGAGCGCTCATCGGACGCGCAGACCAAGCCTGAGGGCGGTACGTTGCGCGAGCGGTGCCCGAATTGCGGCGCTGGGCTCCAGCTGGAGTGGGACGGTTCGTGCCGGTTCTGCAAGACCGACATCATGAGCGGCAAGTACGACTGGGTCATCTCGAAGATCATCCAATTGGCGGATTGGGACCAGGCCTTGTCCAGTTGCCCACCGGACATCTTGCAGAAGTAGCCGCGCAGTAGCCGACCGCGAGCTCGGCGTCAGGTTTGGACCTTGACGGTGAGCGGGATCTCGAGCGCGACCGTCGCAGAGAGCGCAACCTTTACGACGACCGTGAGCACCGAGGCGGTCGCGGGTGCGGTTGCACTGACATCGAGACGGACCGAGCGAAATCCGTCGGCACCGGGCGAAGTCGGCGTGGGCGCTGGGGGCGGGGCCGTGATTGCTCCGGCGACGATCTGCACCTGGGTCGGCCCGCAGCACCAAGCAGCACCGCTGCGGTTCTCCAGCCGCAGCTGCGCGGCCGCCAGGTTGGTACCGCCGCTCGTTATGGCCGGTGCTATGACCGACGTCGCTTTGCCCGACAACGATGCGTCCCCTCCTCGGAGTCGCACGAGCCATCGGGCGCTGGGCGTGCCAGCGGTGACGGTGACCGCCGACACGAACGTTGCTTCCGCCGAACGGGTGAGCTCAGGGAGCTGGGAGCCGGCAGTGAGCGTGGCGATGGTCGGGCCGATGAGCCCGGTTCCGGTGAGCTGGTATTGCAGCTGCACGAACCGAGTGCCGTCGGCCGCGTAGGGAATCGGAACCGGAGAGCCGACGGCGTAGGAGGTCGCGGCGGTTCCGTCCGGGCCTTGCCAGGCGGCCGCGGTGAGAGCTGCGCTCGTGGGGGCCCAACGGATCTGGAACGAGAGCCCGGCGCCGGTGGGGATGGTCGTGGTGGCGTCGGCCGTGCCCCACACGCCGGTACCGACTGCTCCTGCGTCGAGCGGCGGAGTCGTCCAGGTCCCTGAGGTGGCGAGGGTGCTCTCGCTCGACGACCCTCCGCTGACACCGAGAGTCGTGTTGTCGAGCAGCTCGATGGCGACGAATCCGGGGCTGTCGGCTCCGGTGCAGGTGTAGCGCACGAGGAGCGGGCTGGCTCCGCTGATGGCACCGCCCGGCCCGACTGTCCACGACCACATGCCGGCTTTCCGGTTGGCCGCAGTGGAACCCGTCGCCGTGAACGGATCGAAGTTGGTGAGCTGCCGTGTGCCGTTCACGTCGACGTGGAAACGCCGTGCTCCTCCGGTCGATTGGTACAGCTCGGCCGAATACCAGCGGATCTCCACTGGCTTGTTTGCCGGCATTGTGAAGGTGTGGTCCCACGTGCCGCTGCACCCGCCCGCGAGGTTCCACGGTGCGTAGTTCTCATCCGACAAGATGCTCGCAGGCACGTCACTCGGCACCGCATTCGCGCCGGCGGATAGCGGTGTCACGGCTACCGGACCGTACGAGTACGCCGCCGCCAAGCTCCAGGTTCCCCCGGGGCCCGTGCCGGACGATGCCGCACCGCTGGCGGTGTTGGCCTGCCATCGGCGGTTCGTGTCGGTCGGTTCGAGGGTGTCGTTGGTGGCCGCTCCACCGTTGTTGATCCGGTACAGCGGGAATTTCCGCGCGAACTGGACGGCCGAGGGGCTCGCGCCGGCGGACGGGTTGCCGTAGTACACGCAGACACCGATCGAGGCGGCAGCAGCCAGCGCAGGGATGCGCACGTTCACGACCGACGCGCTGGTGGAGGTCGTCCAAGGGCCCGCGGCGTAGAAGGAGAGTGCCGTGGGCGAGCTGCCGGCGGTGGTGACCCGGAGATCTGAGGCACCTGCTGCCAGCCGACCGGCACTCAGGTCGGCTGAGGCGTCGAAGACGAGAGCCGCAGGCTGGTTCTGCGTCGGCTGGGAAGAAGGATTGGTGATCGTGAAGCAACGGCGGGTGCGGTAGGCATTGTCCCACCAGGCATTCACAGACACATCAGCCGGGCCGTCGCCATAGGGCGATGTGAGGGTGACGGCGCCGGACCCAGAGGTTGTCTGCACGAACGCGCTACCGGTCGCCGTGTACGCGATCGCGCTTGGGATCCGCAGTGCGGTGGCGGCCTGATAGTCGTAGACGTGCACGTTGCCGCCGCCGCTCAGGTCAGCACGGACGAAGTTCTGCACCCTGACGCCGCTCGTACCGACTCCGGACCCGAGGGCGACGATCCCCGCGTTCAGCGCGGTGGCGCCCAGGCGCGCCGACGACTCCGACAGCGATGGATCCGATGCCAGCGGTCGCGGCCCCGCAACCGCGCCCGTGTCAAGCGTGCCCGGTTCTGCTGCATCCGGGATGGGTGTCGCCGGAACCGGCTCCCTGTCGGCACCGCTTGGAATCGATGGGCCCACGAATGCCTCGGACAGCACGATGGCCGGGACTTCGACGGGCGACAGCGGGATGGCCCCC
This sequence comes from Acidimicrobiia bacterium, assembly GCA_043739745.1. Taxonomy (GTDB): domain Bacteria; phylum Actinomycetota; class Acidimicrobiia; order Acidimicrobiales; family JANYDT01; genus JAYUDQ01. The sequence continues at coordinate 3,540 of JAYUDQ010000648.1, forward strand.
TGTGCTCCCGGTCGACCCCCACCCTTCGGCCCAGCACTGCCGGCACCTATCGGTGCGTCCGAGGGGACGAACATGGTCGTCGTAGTCGTCGTGCTGCTTGTCGTTGTGGTCGTGCTGCTTGTCGTTGTGGTGGTGCTCGTCGGTGAACTGGTCGTGGGAGCGCTACTGAATGGGGAACTGGTTGTGGTCGTCGTCGAGCCCGCAGGCGTCGTCGTGGTCGTCGATGCGTCGGCGGGCGCGGTCGTCGTCGTGGTCGTCGATGCGTCGGCGGGCGTGGTGGTGGGTTCGTTCGTGGCGGTGGTCGTGGTGGTGGTGGACGGTCCGCCCGTGGTCGTCGGCCCGCCGGTGGTGGTTGTGGTGGGTGTGGTCGTTGTGGGTGTGGTCGGTGAAGCGCTTGCCCCGCTCGACTGGAGCGTCACGCGTCTCGGCGCCTCCGGGCCAGAGTCCGACCACGCCGCTGACGAGACGGCGACCACGGTGCAGGTCGTCACGAGTCCGATGAGACGCACGGTTCGCACGACGGTCGCGTGCCACCTCCGGTCGCGTGCAGTTTCTCGGCGCATGTTCACCTTGTGTGTCCTGACCGCGGGCAGCGGGCCGATGCCGTGTCGCACCGACCCGCTGGACGGGTCCAGCCCAGGTCTAGGCCGGTCTAGGCCCGGCCGGAGACCGTGTACCGCAATGTCGCCGTGCCGGTCGCCGTCGTGCCGACGTCAAGCCGATAGCCGACTTGGCGGTCCTCGTTCGCCGGGATCGTCACCGAGCCGGTGGAGATGGTCGACGCGCCGGCCGAGTTGTAGTGCAGCGGGGTCGGGTCCCAGTCGGCGACCACGCTGAAGTCGGTGCCGGACGCCCCCGCGTTCTTGAGGCCGAGGTACACATCGGCAGCGATGTTGGTGAACCCGGTGGACGCCACGGCCCCGAACTGTGTTTCGGCTTTCAGCGACACCGAGATCGGGTAGTTGCAGGTGTTCTTGACGCGGATCGAGTCGGAAACCGTGGTCCGGTCGCCCAGGAAGCCTTTCATCGTGACGGTCTCATTGAGCAGTGTCACGCTGTCCGGAGCGGGCGTGGTGCCCGTGCTGGTGGTGTTGATGGCGACGTACGGAGCATTCGCCGCCGTCGGGAACGAGGTCTCGTCGGCCCCGGCGATCTTTGTCATACAGGCCGCCGCAGTGGTGATGTCGGTGCGGACGAAGTTCTGCATGACGACCGCAGCCGCGGCCGGGACTGCGGTGAGGAGGGTTATGCCGAGCGCGACTCGGCGGACAGTTCGAACCCGACGTCGGTTCTCGGTTTTCGGGCGCGTGTCATTCATGGCGTGCGGGGTCCTTTGGTCGTGGAGCTGGGCGATTGGGTGAGCGAAAGTGAGGCCGAGGCGTCGGCGCTGTAGAGCTGCCAGGGACGATCGAGGGCGAACCAGGCGGCAACGAGCAGCCATCCCCCGCCGAGCAGGAGAAGGTTCCATCGCACGATCGACGCCTCGACATAGCCGCCCCAGGCGTGTTGGAGAACGAGGTCGACCAGGAGTGCGTTCGTCGCCGCGAGCACTCCGACGGCTGAGCCGGCGATGTGCTGCTGTCGGAAATGGCGCACGAGCACGACGAGGAATGCGGCAACGAGCCCTCCGCCCATCGCCAGCGTCGAACGTGACGTGATCATCGTGAACTCGGCGCGGTTCGTGTCGTAGGCGAGGACCGGGAGGATGGACATGCGGCGGATCTGGGTGTGGACACCGAGCGTTGCGGCGATGATCGTCGCGGACACGATCTTGAGGGTGAGGGCGAGGCCGATAGTCCATACCGACCGTCGCCAGAGTGGAGAGACATCAGCGGCACCGCCGCGATTCGTTGTGAATTCCGTGGCTTCGATCACAACGCTGCGTCGGCCGATGTCGAGGATGCGCCGCGGCCGTGACGCGCTGATCGTGTTCCCGGCAGCGTTCATGCCTTCGCTTCGGCTGTTCTCCGCCTGGACTCCTACCGAAGTTTGATGATTTTCCTCGGTTTCCGCTCAAGACTTCGCATATTCGGTCCAGTTCGCCTGTTGTCGGAGTGTTGAGGTCATCCCCTCCGGGAGGAGGTGTTCGCCCATGGACGACCCACGCCGTGGACAGGGAAATCAATCGATGTGCGGTACGCGCGCGACAGTTGCGGTTTCGCATCCGACGATGACGAAGCGCGACGAACTTGGGGGTAGTCCGTGACAATCGAACGGCTGGGCCTCGAGAACCTCCCTGAGCCGCTGCGAGAGATGCTTCGCCCGCGCGTCGAGCGGCTCGGTTATCTCGGCGAGTTCTTCCAGGTGGCCGGGCATCAGCCGGAGGCCTTGGCCGGCTTCGTCGCCTTCACCGAGGCCTTGAAGGAGTCGATGCCGGCCAACCTCACCGAACTGGTCGCCCTGACGGTTTCGTGTGAGCTCGCCAACATCTACGAGCGCAACCAGCACGAGCGGCTCAGTCTGAAGCTCGGCCTCTCGATCGAATGGGTCGCCGATGTCGAGCGCCTCGCGCCGCGTTCGGCCGCCGTGCTCGACGCGACCGAGCAGGCCGTACAGGCGCTGGTTCTGGCCATGGTGCGCACATTTGGTCGCGAGGCCGCGGATGAACTGGCTGCGGCCGAGGTGCTGCTGCCAACCGACAAGGTCGTGGGCGTGCTGTTGACAGCGGCTCGCTACCTCGGGCACGCAGCAGTCGCGAACGCGCTCGGCCTGGGGTCGCCGGTGGCGCGGCCGGAAGCACTGACCGCTGATGATCGTCCTCTGTATTCGGACGAATCGGTGAAGCGCGTCTTCGATCCCGCTGAGCTCCCGTTCCTTGACGTGCAGAAGCTCGTCACCGGGCTGATCGTGCCGCGTCCGATCGCGTGGGTCGGCAGCCAGAGCGCCGACGGGGTGGCGAACCTCGCGCCGTTCTCCTACTTCAACGCGATCTGCAACCATCCACCGATGATCGCCATCTCGATGACGATCCGTGACGGCAAGCCGAAGGACTCGCTCGCCAACATCATGGCGACCGGCGTCTTCACGTTGAACCTCGTGAGCCGCGATTTGGCCGAGCAGATGAACGCCAGCGCGGCAGAGGTCGGCGCAGACGTCGATGAGTTCGAGCTCGCCGGGCTGACGAAGGTCGCGTGCGATCGCGTCAACGCGCCGAGGGTGGGGGAGAGCCGGTGGAGCGCGGAGTGCGTGTTGGACAGGGTGATCACACTCGGGGTCGCCCCCCGCGAGTCTGGGCTCGTGATCGGCGAGATCGTGCGCTTCCATGTCGCGGAACGTCTGCTCGACGGCACTCGGATCGACCAGGAGGGCCTCGACGCCGTCGCCCGCATGGGTGGTCCGACGTACAGCGATACGCGGCGGCGCTTCGACCTTGCCCGCCCCGTCGTGCCGGCTGATGCAAGGAGTTGAGTGGTGATCGTTGATCCCGAAGGAGCCGCAATGTCCGAGGAAGCCATGTTCCGCGCCCCGTCTGAGCGATCGGTCGACTACTGGGAGCCAGTCATCGTCAGCGATGCGCAGCTCCGTGCGGCTGCGCAGCGACTGGCCGAAGGACCGATGCCGGAATCCGGTCGTCGGGAGCTCCGGATCGCGCATCCGATGGCGACCGAGCCCGGCCCTGGTCTCGCTCCCGGCATCGAAGTCCGCCTCAGCGTGCTGAAGCCAGGCGAGGAGACGACGCCGAAGCGGCACAACGCGACCGAAGTCAACTTCTGCATCGGCGGTTCGGGGAACACGCTGATCGGTGAAAATCGCTTCGACTTCGCACTCCACGACGTGTGGAACCACCCGTCGTGGACGCCGTACGTGCATCGCAACGACGCGCGCGAGCTGCAGGTCCGCTTGACCTACTCGAACGCAGCCCTCCTCGAGAAGATGTGTGTGCATATGATCGACGAGAACCCGCCGACCCCAGGGCTCCCGTCGCTCGCAGCGGGCTTGGCAATGGAGGACGAGACCCCCGATCCCAGCAAGGTCAACCCGTACGGCATCCTTCCGTTCGGCGACCGGGGTGCGCTGCTGATGCCGTACGAGATCCTGATCAACCCGCCGGCAGTGCCATCACCGGCGTATCACTGGCCATGGGTCGACGTGAAGGAACGCCTCGACCAGCTCACGGCGCTCGGCGCCAGCTATCGGGGCCGCCGGCTGTATCTGCTCTACAACCCGACGACCGGGCGCACCAACGGGACAACTCCGAACTTCTTCGCGACCATGACTGTGCGCCCGCCGGGCATCGTCGACCGGCCGCATCGCCACGTTTCTGCCGCCATCAACTACTACTTCTCCGGCTCGGGTTGGAGTCGCGTCGCCGGGCGGAGGTACGAGTGGAAGGCGGGCGATCTGATGCTGTCGGCACCGGGCTGGGCGATCCACAATCATGCCTCGAACGACGATGGGCCGGTGTACGAGCTGACCGTGCAGGACCAGCCGTTGCACATCGCGATGGAGTCTCTGCTGTGGCAGGAGGACCTCAAGCTCCTGCCCCGCCTGCTCGGCACGAGCGCGGGTTTCGGCACGAACCGGATCGAGGCGGGCGTTCTTTGAGGGCGCTTCCGGTGCGCACTTGGCCGGCCGAGGGCAGCACCCGTGTGCCCTACTGGGCCTACACGGCTGAGGACGTCTATCAGGCCGAACGCCTGAACATCTTCGAGGGCGACTCGTGGGCCTACGTCGGCCTCGGGGCGGAGATCCCCGAGATCGGTGACTACAAGACGACGTTCATTGGTGACATCCCGGTGATTGTTTCTCGGGACGGTGCCGGTGACGTGCACGTGCTGCGCAACAAATGCGCCCATCGCGGTGTCCAGGTCGCCCGCCTCCCGTACGGCAATGCCTCAAAGTTCGAATGCCCGTATCATCAGTGGACATATCGTCCTGACGGGCGTCTGCTCGGGGTGCCCTTCAAGAATGGCGTGCTCGGCCACGGTGGGATGCCGGACGACTTCGAGAACGCAGAGCACGGCCTCGAAGCGCTGCGCGTCGCTGAGCGCAACGGTGTGGTCTTCGCCAGCTTCGGTCATCCCGAACCACTCGACGAGTACCTCGGCACCACGATGCTCACGTGGTTCGATCGCGTCTTCGACGGCCGATCGCTACGCGTGCTCGGCACCATGAAACAGCGCATCCCCGCCAACTGGAAGCTGATGTTCGAGAACATCAAGGACCCGTATCACGCGTCGCTGCTCCATGTGTTCCTCGTGAGCTTCGGGCTCTTCCGGGCGGACAATCCGTCGTCGGTCGCCATGGACCCCACCGGTCGCCATTCGGTGCTCGTATCGGCCCGTCGTACCGGTCCGGTCGACGCATCCGCGGCCGGGGAGATGGCATCACTGCGGGTCCTCGAGCTGGAGGACAAGCGGCTGCTCGACATCGTCAAGGAGTATGACGGGCCGGCCACGGTGGTGATGCAGACGCTGTGGCCGAACCTGATCGTGCAGCAACAGGTGAACACATTGGCCACGCGACACATCGTGCCGCGCGGGCCGGACGCGTTCGATCTCCTCTGGACGTTCTTCGGATACGAGAGCGACGACGAGGCGATGACCGAGCGGCGACTGCGCCACGCCAACTTCATGGGACCGGCAGGGTTCGTGTCACTCGACGACAGCGAAGTGATGTACCTCGCGCAGAATGGCGCGCACGCCGATGACGGCTCGGGTTCGGCGATGGTCGAGATGGGCGGCCGCGGCGCTGAGGACACCGACCACATGGTCAC
>JAYUDQ010000649.1:0-3649 GCA_043739745.1 Acidimicrobiia bacterium
TCGTAGGGTTCGTGGAACGTGGCATTCAAGGTGCCGGCCAGGCCGAGGCGCTCCGTGATCGCAGCAATGGCGCTGAGGATCGTGACCGTGTCGGGCCGGCCCACGACGTCGAGATCGTGGATGCGGCCCCGGTGCTCGCGGAGGCGCAGCCCTTCTGCGAGGAAGAAGAAGTCGAACTTGCCACGTTCCGCCGTCTGCGCAAGGTGCACGAAGGAATCGAACTCGACCTGGCTTCGAGACGCCGGATCGCTCCACACCGTGGTGTTGTTCACGCCCGGGAAGTGCACCGCGAGGATGACCTGCTTGGATGCTCGGTCTGCAGCGGTCATCGGAGTGCCCCTTGTTGTTCGAGTGGCGTATCGGGCTGTTGGCCGTCACGAGCGGCGAGGTCGGCCAGCGTCGACAGTATCGAGCGGGCGACCGCGTCGTTCTGACGGAAGATCGGCGCGTTCGTGTTCGGCCGTGCGAACGCGCCGGCTGCGGGACGGCTGGTGAAGACCCCGAGCGCGTGACGGCGTGGATGCGGCGCACCGTCGGCCCCGACGAGCCGCATGCTGTGACCGCCGACGACGACCTTGCCGGTGTTGCGTGTCCAGCCCGACGAGCGGTCCGTGACCGACTCCTCTGCGACATCGCCGCGCAGGAACAATGCGGCCAGCAAACCGTCGGCCGTACGCGACACCGTTGGCTTTGCGACCCGCGCGTCGACCAGAACCGAAGCAACGACCTCATCGCCGTGGCTCGTGCTCGTGGCCGCGAATCGGCCACGCGCCTCGTCGCAGTGGACTTCCATGCCCGCGCCGATGAAGCGCACGATGCCGGCGTCGGCAAGCGCGAGGAGCTGGCGGAGGCGGCCCGGCGGCGGCCCGCTTGCGTAGTACATGAAGAAGTCGAACCACCACCCCGATACGTCCTCGACACGCGACCGGTTCGTCATACGACCCGACCCGTTGATGCGACCGAGCACACCGAACATCTGGAGCATGGCCGTGAACGCAGCGAGGTCGGCGCTGTAGGCCGCGTCCGTACGGCGGCGCACATCTTTATCGATATGTGCACGTAGGTGTTCGCCGAAAGCAGCGATCGAGTCGAAGCGCAGGCCGGCGAGTGGGCGGTCGAGGGCGAGCAGGTCGAAACGGTCCTCGGCTTCCCGCACGGCGCTGCGGACGACCACCGCGATCTCGGCCTCGTCGACAGCCGCGCTGTAGCGGTCGGCGAACTCGTCCCAGGTCATCGCGACCCGGTCCGGATGGGCGGTGAACAGCTCGTGGTAGTACGCCCAGCCGATGTCCTTCAGCAGAAGCGGGAGGATGTCGGGACGGAACTCGAGCAGCGTCTCGCGCGACACGAGGGCAGCAATCGTTGCCTCGTCAAGGAACTTCGGCAGGGCGACCATAGGGGCCTGCAGCCGGTAGTCGAGCTTCGACCGATAGGGCACGCCGCGCCGGGACCCGACATGGATCAACGGCTCGCGGCCGCTGGCCTCGTAGCGAAGGGGCGAGGGAGTGTCCGTCGCCCCGGTCGCCCCGGTCGCCCCCGCCGGCCCGTTCGTCTCGGTGACGAATCGGCCGCCGCGCCCTTCGGTGAGCATGGCCACGAGGTCGGTGAACGCCTGCCCGAAACCACGGGCGATCACGTCGGCACCGGCGTCGATGTCCGACAGGTCGAACTCGGCGGTATGGCCGGCGGCGTGGAAGACGAGGCCGTGCCGGCGGGCGAATTCGGCAATGGCGTCGTCGTCGCGGCTCAGGTGCGCGTCGAGATGGCCGAGCGACAGCACGACCACGTCGGCCGTGATGCGCTCTCCCGTCGATGTCGTCACGATCTGCGATCCGTCGGCCCCGTCAATACCGTTGTCGAGGGCGACAGCCCGGGCGGCATGATCGTGAACAACGATGCCCGCCGGAAGGGCGGCCCGGACCCGGCGGTGGACCCAGTCGAGGTAGCCCGTCTGAACACGCCGGGTCGGGAACGTCATACCGGTCATCGACGTCAGCTCACCAACGATCTCGGGGCTCAGCCGCGCCAGTTCACGCGGATCCTCGAGCACCGCCTGGCTCCATTCGAGGAGCGTGGGGCCGGGGACGATGGGGCCGTCGCAACGCACGGACCCGTCGGTGAAGATCGTGACGTCCTCGGCCATCGAGTTCATCCACACCAGCGGCGACTGGTCGGGACGCCACACCCGTCCACGGCCGGCCGGGAAGGGATCGACGAGGTGCACATGGAGCTCGACGCCACCGAGCAGTTCCCGGTAGCTGGCGCTGAGCCGTTCGAGCAGCGACGCCGCGGTGGGGCCTGCTCCGATGAACGCGACCGACCGGCTCGGAGTCGCTGCGAACCCGTGCTCGGACGTCATCGGGCGATGACCCTATCTACAACGTCCGGGGACGCGGCACAGGCAGGCTCCGACGGCGGCGACCGGACTGGCGCGTCATCGCCGGATCCGCCCATTCGCATTGGCCGGTCGCGGGATTCCGAGCCGATCCCGCAGCGTGCCCGGCTGGTACTCCCGCTGCGCGACCCCACGTTCCTGCAGGATCGGGATCACGTGGTCGACGAACAACGTCAGATCGAGCGGCAGGCGCAGGGGTTGCAGCGTGAAGCCGTCTGCGGCGCCGGCCGTCCACCACTCGGTGATCAGGTCGGCGAGCCCCAGTGGTGTGCCCGTGAAGTGGAGTCCGCCCGGAAGCGTCGAGAACTTCTGCGCGGCCTGGCGAACGGTGAGGTTCCCGTCGCGGGCGGCGCGGTTGACGGCGGCGCCGAACGTCCGGCCCGGCGCCTGTTCGAACAGTGCGTACGGGAATGCACCGTCGGGGTCGACATCGTCGGCGAGTGCGGGGTCGAGGCCGGCGATGTTGAAGAGGTTGTACAGCCGGAACTCCTCGCTCGAAGCGGCTTCCAGCTGCTCCCAGCCGGCGCGTGCGTCAGCTTCCGTGAGGCCGAGCACGAACGACAGCCCGGGAAGCGCCCGTATCGACCCCGGTGCTCGGCCGTGCAGCGCCGCGGACGCGAACAGCCGCTTGCGAAAGGCGATGCCATCGGCGAGAGAAGCCTGCGGCGTGAACACCACATCGGCGAAGCGGCCGGCCAGGTCGACACCGGGTTCCGACGAACCGGCCTGGGCCAGCACCGGATAGCCCTGCGGCGCCCGGGGGATAGGCAGGATTCCGGCCACCGAATAGTGCTCGCCGCGGTGGCGCGGCGCGTGGAGCTTGCCGCGATCGGCCCATCGCCCGGTCGTCACGTCGGCCACGACGGCATCGTCGTCCCAGCCGTCCCACACCTTCAGTACGACCTCGACGAACTCCCGGGCCCGCGCATAGCGGTCGGCGTGCTCGGGGTGCCGGCGGTCGGAGAAGTTGGCCGCGGCGGCAGGTGAACCCGTCGTCACGATGTTCCAGCCGGCCCGGCCCTTGCTGAGGTGGTCGAGCGTGGCGAAGCGCCGGGCCAGGTCCCACGGCGAGCTGTACGTCGTCGACGCCGTGGCCAGCAGGCCGATGTGTTCGGTGACGGGCACGAGTGCGGCCAGGAGATCGATCGGGTCGTAGCCCGACTGGGCCATGAACCAGGTGCGGAACTCCGAGACACCCGGAGCATCGGCGAAGAACAGCGAGTCGAGGAACCCGCGCTCGGCGATCCGGGCCAC
>JAYUDQ010000650.1:0-9234 GCA_043739745.1 Acidimicrobiia bacterium
ACTGAGTGCACGAACATGCCCATCCACACGTCGTCTCGAACACCACCCACACTTTGCCGTGCGTATCTGACATAGTCGGGTGGGATCTACTGCTGTCAACGAACGCCCGCAGGTAGGATCAGCTGGTGCCGGACGCGCAGTTCGTCCATGAACTCTTCGATGAAGCGGTGTCCTTCGTTGCGCATGAGCTCTTGACGAATGCGGAGTTCGGAGGTGCCATCGCGCCAGTCGAGGCCCCAGTTGCCGAGCGCGAAGACGATCGCTGACCGCCGCTACTTCCGCGAGCTCCACGCCGGTTCGAAGATCATGTCGCGCAATACGAGCAGCGACCAGTGGTCGCCGAGCGCCTCGATCGCAGCGTTGATCGGGCACCCCAGCGAGGGTCTTCCACCGTTGCCTCCCTTGACGATCTCGCCTGGCTCTACCGTGGTGCCTGCGAATCACAATCACTTTGGAAGGGAACCTGCTCATGGGAGTACGAGTCGACCTCAATGTCTCGCTCGACGGATACGCCACGACCGAGGGCGGCACGCCGGACAACCCGATGGGGGAGGACTGGAACAAGCTCACCGCGGCCTATGCCGCTACGCGCACGTTCCGCGAGCGTGTCTTCCACGACACCTCGGGCGAGGGCACGACGGGCGTCGACGACCGCTACGCCGCGGCGTACTTCGAAGGCGTCGGTGCCGAGATCATGGGTGCTGGGATGTTTGGCTTCCACTTGTTTCCTGACGATCCGGACTGGAACGGTTGGTGGGGCGACGAGCCGCCATTTCGCGTGCCGGTGTTCGTGCTCACCCACCGCACGCGCGATTCGATCGAGATGGCCGGTGGCACGACGTTCCACTTCGTTGAAGCGACCCCCCAGGAGGTGCTCGCGCAGGCCACCGCTGCCGCCGGCGGGAAAGACGTGCGAGTCGGGGGCGGCGTCAGCACCGTGCGAGAGTTTCTCAAAGCTGGTCTCGTTGACCAGTTGCACGTCGCGATCGCGCCCATCCTGCTCGGTCGCGGAATCAGCTTGTGGAGCGACCTTCGCGGGTTCGAGGACGGCTATCAGGTACGGACCGAGACGGCCGAGAGCGGCACGGTGCACGTCACCTTTACGCGCCCCTCGTAAGTTGGCTGGTCGACGACGGGTCTGTCCAGCCGACCACAACCCGTTCGTCGCTCAGCCGACCCTTCTTGCGAACGCGCCGACCTCGAACGCGGCGACCGCAGCAGCAATGTCACCGGCGACGAGGTCGAGCAACGTCGGGTCGGTGGTCAGGAACGGCCGGTCATGCGCGGTGTGGAACCGCGAGAACGTGCCCACGAACGACAGCAGCGGCACCCCGAGGGTCGACCATTGCCGGCCTTCACCGAGCCAGTCGGTGGGCTCGTCGGCGACGACGAAGCGCGAGTGCCCGAGTAGGGATACGACCGCGTCCCGGGATACGCCACCCGGTAGCCGGAGCAGTGCGAACCGCCGTGGCGCAAGCTCCGGGCCGGCTGTTGTCGGCTCGCAGGCGGCGACGGACGCGCCGAGGTGCACCACCGCACGAGGGCGCATCGCCGCGCCCGGACCCGCCAACCACGCCTGCGCGCCGAGGTGTTCGAGCTCGTGGCCGGTCGTTCCGAGTACGAGCAGCGACAGGCCGGCCGGAAGCCGATCGAGGAGGCGCAGCAGCACGGCGATGCCGGTCCCGCGCTCGGCTGCGCAGCCGAACCATCCGGACAGTGGCGTCGTGAGGATGAGCGGCTCGTCCGAGGCGGGACCGCGTCGCCCGACGACGTTGGCTGACCGACCATCGACCACAGACGCGCTTCCCCGCAGACGGACGACTGAGTTTGCGCCCGCCACCGACGACGGCGCCACCAGCACGGTCACCGGACCGGCCTCTGGGTGCGGCGCCCGGTTCGGTGTGATCACGGCATCGATCGCTCCAATGGTGGCAGCCACGACCGGGCCGACGGCGAGCCGACGGGCGTCCTCCAGCCTGCCCGCCGTCCAGTTGCCGGTCAGCTCGGTGCGCACGAGTGTGGCAACGCCATCGACGACGCCAGTCCACGAGTACCAGAGCGGCAGCGACTCGACGACGTTCCCATCGACCGTGACCTCGACGTCGGCCACGAACCGCGGGAAGGAATACGGCGAACACGACACTGAGCATCCCCGAGCGACCAACTCGTCCGAGAACCATGCGCGCGTACGATCATCGGCCGCCGTGCCGGTTCGATGGTCGCCGATTCCGGCATAGTCGACGACGAGATCGTGCAGGGCCACAAGCAGTACTTACAGAAGCGGAGCGAGCGCGGTGGCGATCGCTTCGAGCGGTTCTGGTGTGTGCGGCACCGGCACGTAAACGATCGCGATGTCGGCGCCCAGCTCGCCGAACGCGGCCGCGGAGTCCGCAAGCGCGCCGACGTCGCCGGTGAAGCGGACGTTCACCGAGCATTCGATTTCGCCCGGGTCACGGCCGATCTCGGCACAGCGCTGATGGAGGATGTCGCGGCTCTTCGCCCATTGGACCGGATCACCGGCGGTCGAGTTCCACTGCTGCGCCCACTTGGCGGCCGTGCGGAGCGTGCGGTTCGGGCCGTTGCCGCCGATCGTGATCGGTGGGTGCGGGCGTTGAACCGGCTTCGGTTCGCAACGCGCGTCGGTGAGTGAGTAGTGCTGTCCGGTGAAGTTGGCCACGGTCTCGTCGACCGTGAGCAGCTTCACGATGATCTCGACGCCCTCATCGAAGCGGTCGAAGCGCTCCTTCAGCGGCGGGAGGGTGATGCCGAGCATGTCGGACTCGACCTGATTCCAGCCGGCCCCGAGGCCGACGTCCAGGCGACCGCCGGAGATCACGTCGACGGTTGCGGCCATGTTCGCCAAAACGGCCGGGTGGCGGTAGGGCATGCCGGTCACCTGGCAGCCGATGCGGATCCGGCTCGTGGCCACGGCCATGGCCGCGAGCATCGACCAACCTTCGAGGCACGGCCCCTTCCGGTCAGAGAAGATGGGCTCGAAATGGTCGAAGTTCCAGGCCGAATCGAACACATCGATGTCATCCGCGGCCTTCCAGACGGCGAGCATGTCAGCCCACGTGGAGTGCATCGGCGCGGTCTTGATCCCGATTCGCATGAGTCGCACCCTACGCACCATGGGTGGCTCGACGTTGGTAGGGTCGGTCGGCTTCGAAAGCAGTCACGCCAGCCGCAGTCGGCTGGCGCAGGAAACTGCCGAAGAGCCAACTGCAGCAAAGAAGACAGTTCGCCGACACAAGAGGGTGGTTCCAACGGCCGAGCACTTTGATCTGGTCGTCATCGGCGGTGGCCCTGGTGGCTATGCGGCTGCGCTCTACGCCAGCGCCGCCGGCCTCACCGCCGCGGTCGTGGAGAAGGACAAGGTCGGCGGCACCTGTCTTCATCGTGGCTGCATCCCGGCCAAGGAGTTCCTGGAGACCGCGCACACGTTCCGGACCGTCGCCGAGGCGGGCAGGTTCGGCATCAAGGCCGGTGAGCCGACCATCGACTTCTCGATCAGTCAGGCCCGCAAGCAGACCGTCGTCGACAACCTCTGGAAGGGCCTCGCCGGCCTGATGAAGAAGAAGAAGATCACCGTCGTCCACGGCACCGGCATGCTCACCCACGGCAACCTCGTGAAGGTCAGCGATGGGACCGAGCTGAAGGGCACCAACGTGATCCTCGCCTCGGGTTCCGTTCCCCGCACCATTCCCGGCTTCGAGCCCGACGGCAGGGTCGTGTTCACCAGCGACGAGTTCCTCGACCTCACGATGATGCCGCAATCGGCCGTCGTCATCGGCGCCGGCGCCATCGGCTGCGAGTTCGCATCGACGATGGCCGACCTCGGCGTGAAGGTGACGATCCTCGAAGCGATGCCGAAGATGCTGCCCGGTTGCGATGTCGATGTGGTCGACGTGGTGGCGAAGCAGTTCAAGAAACGGGGCATCGAGGTGCGTCTCGGTGTTGCCGTCACCGGCCACGCCCCGAACGGAGACGGCATTGGTACGACGGTCCAGTTCGGCGACGGCGAGTCGGTGGCGGTCGACATGGTTGTGGTCTCCGTCGGTCGCCGCCCGCTCAGCGAGGGTCTGCTGGCCGCCGGCACCGGCGTCACCGTCACCGATCGCGGCTTCGTGCAGGTCGATCCGTACATGCGCACAACCGCGCCGAACGTCTACGCGGTCGGCGACCTCGTACCCACGGCCCAGCTCGCCCACATCGGCTATGCCGAGGCCATCGTCGCCGTGAAGACCATCCTCGGCGAGACCGTCGTCCCGATCGCCTATGACCGGGTGCCGTGGTGCATCTACTGCCATCCGGAGGTGGCGTTCGCCGGCCTGAGCGAAGAACAAGCGATCGCTGCTGGGCACGATGTCGTCGTGAAGAAGGAGCGCTACCTCGGCAACGGCCGGGCGCAGATCATCGGCGAGACCGATGGCATGGTGAAAGTCATCGCCAAGAAGACGGCCGACGGACGTGCCGGGCAGATTCTCGGTGTGCATATGGTCGGGCCCTGGGTCACCGAGCAGCTCGGCCAGGCTTACCTCGCGGTCAACTGGGAGGCCTCGGTGGACGAGGTCGCGCAGTTCATACAACCTCACCCTTCACTTTCAGAAACCTTCGGCGAAGCCATGCTGGCGCTCACCGGGAGAGGACTCAACGGCTGATGTCCGACGCCACCGTGCTCTTGCTGGCAAACCACGTTCTAGGAGACCTCCGCTGATGTCCGATGTCACCATGCCCCAACTCGGTGAGACCGTCACCGAAGGAACCATCACCAAATGGTTCAAACAGGTCGGTGATCGGGTCGAGCAGGACGAGCTGCTCTTCGAGGTCTCGACCGACAAGGTCGACTCCGAGGTCTCCTCGCCCGCGTCCGGCTTCCTGGCCGAGATCCGCGTGCCGGAGGGTGACACCGTCGATGTCGGCGTCGTCCTGGCGGTGATCAGCGCCGAAGCCGGGGCCTCGGTGCCAGTCTCAGCGCCTGCCGACCCCGCTCCGGTCGCACCGCATGCGCCGGTGGTCGAGGCCGCTCCGCCGGTGAACGAGCCGGCCCCTGTCCCAGCGCCTGTTGCTCCGGCACCGGTGCTGATCGCCGATCCGGCACCCGCAGGTCCGCCTACGGAAGCCCCTGCTTCGGTTGCGGCCTCGGGCATGGGCTCGACCTCCGGCATGGGCTCGACCTCGGGCATGGACAAGGTGCTGTCGCCGGTTGTGCGCAAGCTCATCAACGAGAACAACCTCGACCCGGGAGCCATCATCGGCACCGGCGTCGGTGGTCGGATCACCCGCGAAGACGTGCTCGATTTCATCGATTCGGCCGCAGCAGCATCACCGGCCCCGGTAGCGCCAGCGGTGGCGCCGGTTGCACCAGCGCCGGTTGCTCCTGCCCCGGTTGCTTCCGCGCCGGTTGCTCCTGCCGCGGCGACCGAGTCGACCCCCGACGTGACGGCGCCGACTCCGGCCGTTCCCGAAATGGCAGCCGTTCCAACTGCCCCGCCAGCGACGCCCGCCCCCGTACAACCTGCGCCCGCCGTGGTCGTCGTCGCACCTGCGCCCTCGCTGCTCGTGGTCGCTGCGTCGTCACCACCGGCGATACGTCTCGGCGGTCGCGACGAGCTCATGCCGTTCAACAACGTCCGCCGCCGTACCGGCGAGCACATGCTGATGTCGCTGTCGACCGCGCCGCATGCGTTCATCGCCGTCGAGGTCGACTTCACCGCCGTCGACCGGGTGCGCAATGCGAAAAGAGAGGGCTTCAAGGCCGACGAGGGATTCTCCCTGACCTACATGCCCTTCATCGCCCGTGCCGTCGTCGATGCCGTGCGCAGCTACCCGAACGTCAATGCGTCCGTGTCGGAAAGCTCGCTTGTCGTGCATCACGCAGTCGCGCTCGGCATCGCCGTCGACCTCGACTTCAACGGCCTCATGGTCCCGGTGGTCCGTGACGCCGATGGCAAGCGCATGCGGGCCATTGCCCGCGACATCGCCGACCTTGCATCCCGGGCGAGGACGAAGAAGCTCACTCCCGACGACATCACGGGTGGCACGTTCACGCTCTCGAACGCCGGTCCTTACGGGATCGATCTCATGCAGTCGATCATCAACCAGCCACAGGTCGGCATCCTCTCGATCACGAGCGTGAAGAAGAAGCCGGTCGTGGTCGAGCTGCCCGACGGCTCCGAGACGATCGCCATCCGACCGCAGGGCATGCTCGGCCTGTCGTGGGACCACCGGGCTTTCGACGGTGCATACGCGGCGAGCTTCCTGCATGAGGTGCAGACGATCCTCGAGACCCGCGACTGGAACGCCGAGCTGTAAGCCAAGCCGGACGATCGGAACCTTTGCCCGCCCGAAACGGGTGAATCTTCCGATTGTCGAGCCGTTTCGGTAGCCGCGAGCGGTCCGTAGACTCGTCGGTCATGCCGACGTCGCCGCTCGAGATCCGCTGGCTCGGCCGGGTCCGCTACGCCGACGCCCTGGCTCTGCAGCGCGGCCTCTTTGCCGAAGCGCCCGCCCGCGATCATCTGCTGTTGCTCGAGCACCCGCCCACCTACACGCTCGGCGTGCGGGCCCGCGCCGACAATGTGCTCACCGAGCCGGCGTCGATCGGGGCCGAACTGTTCACCGCCGACCGCGGCGGCGATGTCACGTTCCACGGTCCGGGGCAACTCGTCGGATACCCGATTCTGTCGCTCCCCCCCAAGCGGGGGACCGGCAGCGGCATGGCCGACACGGTCGCCTACGTCACCTCGGTCGAGCAGCTCGTGATCGACGCCTGCACCCAACTCGGTCTCCCGGACGTCGGACGGCTGCCGCGGTGCACCGGCGTATGGGTCGATCCCGGCGGCGCGAACCCCCGCAAGATCGCCGCCATCGGTGTCAAGCTCAACCGCGCCCGCACCATGCACGGCTTCGCCCTCAACGTCGACCGGGCCGTGCTCGACTGGTTCAACCACATCGTGCCGTGCGGGATCGCCGACAAGGCCGTCACGTCACTCGCGCAAGAGGGCGTCGACGTCTCGATGCGAGAGGTGGTCGACGTCGTCGCACGGCTTGCGGCGGAGCGCTGGGGCGGCGCGGGGTCGCATCGGGAGGACGTGTCATGGCGCACCACGCCGGACGATCTCGCACCCTTCAGCCGCGGTGCAGGCGCTGGCACGAAGGCACTCGGTCGGCTCGCGCAGGCGGGCGTCGACTCGTCAACTGCCGTTGCCATCTCGGCCCGCAAACCCGAGTGGCTGCGGGTGAAGGCGAACATGGGTGAGCAATACCGGGCGCTGAAGTCGACGCTGCGCTCGCTCGACCTCGTCACGGTGTGTGAGGAGGCCGGCTGCCCGAACATCCACGAGTGCTGGAGCGACGGCACAGCCACGTTCATGATCCTCGGTGAACGCTGCACCCGGGCGTGCGGCTTCTGTCTCGTCGATACCCGACTTCCGCTGCCGGCTGACCCGCTCGAACCGGGTCGGGTGGCAGAGGCCGTCGTTCGGCTCGGTCTGCGGCATGCGGTCGTCACCATGGTGGCCCGCGACGATCTGGCCGACGGGGGCGCGGCTGCGGTCGCAGCAACCGTCCTTGCCATCCGGTCGGCCAACCCGGGCACGCGGGTCGAGGTACTCATCAGTGATCTCAAAGGCGACCCGGCCTCGATCGAGACTGTGCTCGCGAGTCGTCCGGATGTGCTCAACCACAACCTCGAGACCGTGATCCGGCTCCAGCGCGCCGTCCGTCCCAGCGCTTCGTATGCGCGCAGTCTTTCGCTGCTTGCGCGGAGCCATGCCACCGGTCTCACCACGAAGTCCGGCCTCATGGTCGGCCTCGGCGAAACACTTGGGGAAGTGCGGGCCGCGCTGCGCGACCTCCGCAGCGTCGGCGTCGACATCGTCACGATCGGGCAGTACCTGCGCCCGACCTCGCACCATGTCCCGATGGCGCGGTTCTGGGAGCCGGCAGAGTTTGATGATCTGCGCGCCTACGGTCAGTCGCTCGGGTTCGCGCATATCGAGGCATCGCCGCTCACCCGGTCGAGCTATCACGCACGCCAGGGAGCGGAGGCGGCGGCTGCGGCTGCGGGGCCGGTACCCGTCGCACTCGGCAGTCGCCGACGCTGACCGGCTGTTTGGCGTTTGGCGGGTCGATTCTCAGCGAACTCAGCGGATGGACAGGTCGACCGTCGCATACGCGCTCGTCGAGTCCTTCGATGAGACCGGCCCGTTCTGCTTCCACGCCAACGTGTAGCGACCGCTGGTCGGGAGCTTCCCCGTCCATGAGCCGCCGGATGAGACCACAGCGACGGTTGTCGTGCCGATCGACAGGGTGATGATCGCGGCCCGGGCGTTCGGGAAGTTGGGTACCTTCGACACCGAGTAGGTGACCGTCTGTCCCTTGCCGGCATCGAGTGTGCCTCGATCGCCAGCCATGCCGTCGCCTTCGATCGTCACCGACGCGGTGCCCCGAAGGAACGTGATCTTGGACGGGGCGCCGGCGTCGGAGCGGGACAGGGAGATGAATGCGCGCTTCGTCGTCTTGGCCGCGCTCGTCGTCTCGCCCTTGCTGTCGAGCTTCAGTGTGTCGCGTTCGATGTACGTCGGGCAGCACGCGCCGCTGCCATTCTGGCCATAGCGGTCGACGACGATGCGGCCGTTCACGATCGTGATGCCGTGAATCCCGCCGTCCGCACGGTCGCCGATGCCAAGATCGCCGATCTGCTTCGGGTTCCCGCCGACGAGTCGGAAGATCAGCCCGTCGGTGAACTGGCCGGTGCCACCGGTGTTCTCGAGGGTCGTGACGATCGCCTCTTCGACCCCGTCGCCGTCGAGATCGCCGTGGTCGACGTCGAGCACCTGGAAGTACACCGGCTCGTTGGGCTTGATGGTGTTCGCGTAGACGCCGTTCTTGACGGTGATTGCGGCTCCCGTTCCGGACACGTAGGCGAAGTTGCGGAAGTCGACCTTGCGGATGTTGGTCACGGAGGCGGCCGCGTTCGACCGCAAGGTCGCGGCCGCTGCGGCGGGTGCCGCGATCAACACCAAGGCGATCGCCAGAAGCCGGACGGGACGTGTGACGCGTGACATGGCCTGATTCTGACCGAGCCCGGGGCCGCGGAAGCGTCAGGTGGTGCGGCGTCGCTTCGCCCAACGCCTTGCCCAGGCATCGAGCGGCGCGAGTGCCTCGCCGAGCGACTGGCCGAGGTCGGTCAACCGGTAGGCGCTGCGCTCGTCGTCACCGTCGGCCCGC
>JAYUDQ010000651.1:0-3644 GCA_043739745.1 Acidimicrobiia bacterium
GGACTCGGTCGGGTGGGCGCCCTCGTCGCGACCCGCTGCGCGGCGTTCGGCATGCAGGTCATCGCCTACGACCCGTACATCTCGGCCGACCGGGCGCAGGGGATGGGCGTCGACCTTGTCGGCCTCGAGGAGTGCATGCGCCGCAGCGACTTCCTGTCGGTGCACCTGCCGAAGACGAAGGAGACGAACGGGCTCATCGGCACGGCGATGTTCAAGCTGGCAAAGGCCGATCTGCGGGTCATCAACACCGCCCGCGGTGGCATTGTCGACGAGGCTGCGCTCTACGAGGCCGTGAAGTCGGGCCAGATCGCGGGCGCCGGGCTCGACGTCTTCGCCGAGGAACCGTGCACCGACTCGCCGCTGTTCGAGCTTCCGACGGTCGTCGTCACCCCCCACCTCGGTGCGTCGACTCGGGAGGCGCAGGACAAGGCCGGTGACACGATCGCCGAGATGGTCCAGCTGGCGCTGGCGGCCGAGTTCGTGCCGTTCGCGGTGAACGTCGATGCGGCCGAGGCGTCCGAGACGATCCGTCCGTACCTGCCGCTCGCCGAGCGCATGGGTCTGCTGATGGCGGGCATCTGCCAGGGCGCGCCCGCTTCGCTCGACATCACGTTCGCCGGCCAGATTGCCGACTACGACACCCGCATCCTGCGCCTGTCCGTGCTGAAGGGCTTGCTGGGCGCGCTGTCCGACGAGCAGGTCACATTCGTGAACGCGCCGCAGTTGGCTGAGGGCCTGGGTCTTGCCGTCAGTGAGACGAAGACGTCCACGAGCGAGGATTACCGCAACAAGATCACGCTGCGATCGGCCTGCGGGCATTCGCTCGCGGGCACCCTGGCCGGCCTTCGGATGGAGCCGCGCATCGTGATGGTCGACGACCATGAGGTCGAAGTCCCGCCCTCGCGGCACCTGCTGGTGGTCCGCAACGACGACCGTCCCGGCATGATCGGTGTCGTCGGCACCACGCTGGCCGCGCACTCCGTCAACATCTCCAACATGGCGCTCGGTCGGACGAAGGGCGGTGGCAGCGCACTGATGGTGCTCGACACCGACGGCGCGGTGCCGCATGCCGCCATCGACGAGCTGCGGGCAACCGCCGGAATCACCGGCGTCGACCCGATCGACGAGGCGTAGCCGCAAAGCGCTTCGCTCGAGCAATCGTGCGACAACTTTGTCGCCCAACGCCGCTCTGAGCGGCATTCGACGACAAAGTTTCGGGTCAGCCGACTGCGGGTCAGCCGACTGCGGGTCAGCCGAGGAGGCCGCCGTACGCGGCCATCAGCAGCGAACCGCCTCGCAGATCGCCGGTCGTCCCTTCGCCCATGCGGTTCATGACGTACGTGAACGTCAGGTTCGCGTCGAGGTCGTTGATGCACAGCGAACCGCCCCAGCCGCCCCAGTAGCAGGCGTGCTCGTTGGGGCTGATGGGCAGCTCAGGAAGGGGTAGTCCGTAGCCGATGCCATGGCGAAGGGGCATGCCGAGCACGAGGTCGGTCCCGTTGCACTGCTCCTCGAACACCTTCATGCAGCCGGCTTCGGACAGGAGGCGGATACCCCTGGTCTCCCCACGGCCGGCGAGTACCGATTGGGCGAGCGCCACCGAGCGGGCGTTGCCATGTCCGTTCGCGGCCGGCAGCTCAGCCCTCCGCCATGGGATCGTCCACGATACGTCGGCCGTGACCGGTGAGCTCAAGAACGTCCGCCCGGCGATGCTCGTCGGGTCGATGTCGACGCCGGCCAGCCCAGTCGAGGGCGGGATCACCAGCGCAACCCGGGAATCGGCCGATTCGGGTGTGCCGATGTGGAAGTCCGCGCCGAGTGGTCCGGCAACCTCCTTGGCGAAGAACGTTCCGAGCGTCTGTCCGGTGACGCGGCGCACGAGCTCGCCGAGCAGCTGGCCCTGCGTGACGGCGTGGTACCCGGACGCGGTGCCCGGCTCCCACCATGTGGCCTGCGCGGCGAGGAGGCTGGTGTTCTTCTCCCAGTCGAGGAGGTCGTCGACCGTGAGGGGTGTGTCCCATCCCGGTAGGCCGGCGGTGTGGCTCATGAGGTGGCGCACGAGCACGTTGCCCTTTCCGTTGACCGCGAACTCGGGCCAGTACTTCGCAACCGGTGCGTCGAAGTCGATCTCGCCCTGGTCGGCCAGGATCAGCACGCATAGTGCCGTCATCGTCTTGGTCGTCGACCACACGTTGATCAGCGTGTCCTCGGCCCAAGGCGTTCCGGCGTCGTCGATCGTGCCGCCCCAGAGGTCGACGACGAGCTCACCGCCGAGCACAAGGGCAACGGATGCGCCCACGTCGAGCCCGCTGTCGAGGTTGGCCCGGAACTGGGTGCGCACCGCTTCGAACCGGGGGTCGCAGGTGCCGCTGATGGTCGTCGTCATGGCGTGCAGCATCGCACCGGCGGGGCCACGGTGTTGACGGCTTGACTTCGGGAATGCTGGTGAAGTCAGCTCTTGGCCGCACGCTTTTCTGCGGCCATGCGTGCCGTGGCGCTGGTCGCGACGCCGCCACGGCCGGGGTTCAACAGGCCACGTCGGGACGCGACGACGGCGGCCGTAGCGGCGATGATGCCCGCCGTCGCCCCTACCGCCACGCTCTGACGTGGTCCGAACGTGTCGGCGACCCAGCCGACGAACGGCGCGCCGATGGGTGTGGTGCCGGCGAAGACCAAACCGTAGAGCGCCATGACCCGGCCCCGCAGAGCCGGATCGGAGGAGAGCTGGAGGGTCGCGTTGGCCGTGAGCATGAAGGTGATGAAGCCGCCGCCGGTGATGAGGAGCATCAGCCAGGTGAGGGGTTCGAAGTTCGAGAACGCCATGCCGAAGAGGCCGAGCGAGAACATCACCGACGACCGCACCACGAGGCGCCCCGAGGGTGCCGAGCGGCGGGCGCCGAGCAGTGAGCCGATGAGCGAACCGACGCCCATCAGGACCTGGAACAGCGCAACCTTGCTCTCCTTGCCGTGGAACACGTCTTTGGCCAGGAGCGGCACGAACACTTGGAAGTTGAGGCTGAACGTGCCCACCACGAGGACGAGCAGGATCACCGTACGAAGCACCGGCGTGCGGCCGACGTAGCGGAGCCCATCGGCGATCTGCCCCTTGGCCCGTGCCACCCTCTGGGCCGGCAGAAGGTCGGACGTCCGCATCAGGAGGAAGCCGATGATGATGGCCCCGAAGGAGAAGGCGTTGATGCCGAAGCACCAGGCGTAGCCAATGGACGAGACCAGCACGCCGGCCAGTGCCTGGCCGACCACACGGCCGCTGTTGAACACGGCGCTGTTGAGGCCGACGGCGTTCTGGAGCTCTTCGGGCGGCACCATTTCGGAGACGAACGCCTGGCGTGCGGGCATGTCGAAGGCAGTGCCGATGCCGAACACAAAAGCGATGAGACACAGGATCGGGAAGGTGACCGTCCCGGTGAGCACGACGATGGTCTGGCAGATCGCGGCGAGGCCCATGAGGGTCTGCGCGCCGATGAGGATCTTGCGTTTGTTGCCGCGGTCGACGACGGCCCCCGCCCAGAGGCCGATCGTGAGGATCGGGATGAACGTGCAGGCACTCAGGATGCCGAGCTGCCGACCGCCGCCGTTCAGCCGGTACAGCACGTAGGTCGCCTGCGCGATCGACTGCATCCACG